>JBJEVL010000001.1:0-5026 GCA_051884335.1 Akkermansia sp.
ACAAGGTGCCCTACGGCGGCTTTTCGGTGTCGCATTTGATTTTGCAACTTGCAGCGGCAGCGATGCGCTGCATTTTCCTTTGCAATGCGGCGGCAAAGCTGCTAGAGTAGGCACAACCGGGTGATGCTGCTGCGTTGCGTCAGATTCTATGCCGAGGGCTTCCGCTCCATGTCATTGGGGCGGACGCTGTGGCTGCTCATCGGCGTGAAATTGGCCGTCATCTTCCTGGTGCTCAAGCTCTTGTTCTTTTCGGCAGCGCTCACGGGCAGCGAGGAGGAGAAGGGCTCGGCGGTTTCCGACGCGCTCATGCAGCGCTCCCACACAGTATCCACCTCTCTCTCACGATGATAGATGCTTCCCTCGTAGACTGGTCGCGGGCGCAGTTCGCGCTGACGGCGATGTATCACTGGCTCTTCGTGCCGCTGACCCTGGGGCTCGGCGTGCTCGTGGCGCTCATGGAGTCCCTGTCGCTGCTGCGCGGCAGTGAATTCTGGCGCCAAATCGCGCGCTTCTGGGCCAAACTCTTCGTCATCAACTTTGCCGTGGGGGTGGCCACGGGCATTATTCTGGAGTTCGAGTTCGGCACCAACTGGAGCAACTACAGCTGGTTCGTGGGCGATATCTTCGGCGCGCCGCTGGCCATCGAGGGTATTGTGGCTTTCTTCATGGAGTCCACCTTCCTGGCGCTCATGTGCTTCGGCTGGGACAAGCTCAGCCGCCGCACGCACCTGATGTCCACCTGGCTCACGGTCATCGGCGCCACCTTTTCGGCCTGGTGGATTCTCGTGGCCAATGCGTGGATGCAGCACCCCGTGGGCATGGAGTTCATCCCCGATACGGTGCGCAACGAGATGTGCAGCTTTGCGGCGGTGGCCTTTCAGCCCATGGCGGTCAACAAGTTCATGCACGTGGTCAGCTCGGCCTGGGTGCTGGGGGCGCTCTTCGTGGTGGGCGTGAGCTGCTGGTACCTGCTGCGGGGGCGGCACCGCGATGTGGCGATGCACAGCCTGCGCGTGGCGGCCTGGTTCGGGCTGCTGGCGGCGGGGCTCTGCGCCATGACGGGGCACCGCAGCGGGATGATTGCCGCCGAGCAACAGCCCATGAAGCTCGCCGCGGCCGAGGGACTCTACGAGGGGGGACACGGCGCGGATTTGGTGGCCGTGGGGCTGCTCAAGCCGGGGCACGACTGGTCGCAAGCCCCGGCAGACGGTCAGGAGCCTTTTCTCTTTAAGCTGAGCATTCCCAAGGGTTTGTCGCTGCTGGCAACCAACGAGCGCGAGGGCTTTGTGCCCGGTATCCGCGAGATTCTGGCGGGGGGCTACACCCTACCTTCGGGCGAGACGGCGCTCTCGGTGGAGGAGATGATGCGCCGCGGGCGCGCGGCGGTGGCGGCGCTGGCGGATTATCGGCGCGCGCGCGCTGCCGGCGATGAGCCGGCGATGGCTGCCGCCCGCGAGGTGCTGCAGCGCGATTTCCGCTACTTTGGCTATGGCTACCTGAACAAGCCTGCGGATGTGGTGCCCCCGGTGCCGGTGACTTTCTACGCCTTTCATCTGATGGTGACGCTGGGCGGCTACTTCATCGCGCTCTTTGCGGGGGTGCTGCTGCTCGACCGCTGGCTGCCGCGCTGCAAGCCCGTGCTGCTGGCGGCGGTGCTGACGATTCCGCTGGCTTGGTTGGCGAGCGAGGCGGGCTGGGTGGTGGCCGAGGTCGGGCGCCAGCCCTGGACGGTGCAGGATTTGCTGCCGAATTCGGCGGCGATTTCCGCACTTTCTCCGGCCTCTGTGCAGCTGACTTTCTTCCTCTTCCTAGGGCTCTTTACCCTGCTGCTGATTGCGGAGATCGGCATCATGCTGCGCGCGATTGCGCAGGGACCCGAGGCCTGATCATGTTGAACATGGAACCTTTTTGAGACTATGGATGCTTTCTTGCAAGTGTATTGGTGGTGCATCGTGTCGCTGCTGGGCGGGGTGCTGGTGTTTCTGATGTTTGTGCAGGGCGGGCAGTCGCTGCTGTGGCCGCTGGGGCGCACGCGCGCGGATGTCGATGCGCTGCTGGCGGCAACGGGGCGGCGCTGGGAGCTGACCTTCACCACGCTGGTGGTGTTCGGCGGTGCCTTTTTCGCCTCCTTCCCGCTGTTTTACTCCACGAGTTTCGGCGGGGCGTACTGGGTGTGGATGCTGCTGCTCTTCACCTTCGTGTTGCAGGCGGTGTCGTATGAATTCCGCCTGAAAGCGGGCAATCTGCTCGGCGCGCGCAGCTTCGGCGCTTTTTTGGTGCTCAACGGTCTGCTGGCGCCGCTGCTGCTGGGCACGGCGGTGGCGACCTTCTTCCACGGGGCGCCCTTTGTCATCGACCGCGCGGCGATTCTCAGCCCCGCGGCGCCCGTGATTTCGCGCTGGTGCAGCGCGTGGCACGGGTTGGAGGCGGTGGCGAACCCCTGGAATGTCTGCCTGGGTCTCGCGGTGCTCTTCCTGTCGCGCACGCTGGGCTGCCTGTACCTGACGGGTTCGGAGCTGCCCGCCGAGCTGCGCGGGCGTTGCCGCCGCCGTCTGCTGTGGGAGGCCGCGCTTTTCTTGGTCTTTTTCCTGCCCTTTGTCGCCCACTGGTTGCTGACGGACGGTTTTGCCGTCGACCCGCAGACGGGGCAGGTCTTTGTTGAGTCCGGCAAGTACCTGCACAATCTGCTGGCGCTGCCTTGGGTGGCGGGTTTGCTGCTGCTCGGGGTGGCGGCGGTGCTCGCGGGCATCGCGCTGTCGCTGCTGCGCCTGCATGGCGGCGGCTTTTGGTGGGCGGGCGGCGGCACGGTGGCGGTGGTGATGGCGCTGCTGCTCTGCGCCGGGCTGAACAACACGGCCTACTACCCCTCCACCGCCGACTTGCAGAGCTCGCTGACCCTGCAGAACAGCTCCTCGGGTGCCTTTACCCTGCGCACCATGTCGCTCGTGTCGCTCCTCTTGCCGGGGGTGATCGCCTACATTGCCTGGGCTTGGCAGGCACTTTCCGGAAAAAAATCATGAAACGCAATCACATCGCATGGATGGGAGCCGCGCTGGCTGCGGCTTGGACAGCATCGGCGGCAGAGGTCGCCGTCCCGTACCCCGGCGAAGCTCCGGGGGCGGCGCAGCTGCTCGGTGAGCGCGCGCTGGGCAACGCGCTGCTGCGCTTTGACGTGTCGCCGCAGGGGCAGACGGACAGCCCGCTGAACCTGACGACCCGCTCGGGCAGCTTCACCGCAACGCAGGTGACGGCGCTGCAATCGGCACCCCTGCAGCCCGACCCGAATGCCCCGCGCGCCGCCGAGCGCATGGGCGGGCAAAGCCTGAGCGGCGCGTGGGAGCTGCCCGGGGCAGATGTGCGCGTGCAGTGGCGCGCCGAGCTGCGCGACGGCTCGCACTACATCACGCAGCGCTACACCATCACCGCCCTGCGCGACACCGAGCTGCTGCGCGTAGAGCCCATCGTGCGGCAGGGGGAGAATTTCGTGATCCCCGGCGAGGTGCCGGGCACCCCGCTCGTGCAGCAGGGGACGCGCCGCTTCTGCGGCATCGAAATGCCCGGGGCGCAGGCCGTCATCGACAAGGGCGTCGCCCGCGTGGGGCTCGACTGCAAGCTGCCGCTCAAAGCCGGGGAGAGCGTCAGCTTCACCACCGTGAACGGGGTCTACCCCGAGGGGCAGCTGCGGCGCGCCTTCCTCGCCTATGTGGAGCGCGAGCGCGCCGTGCCCTACCACAACGTGGTGCAGTACAACTGCTGGTACGACCACGGCCTCAACCCCACAGAGGAAAAAATGCTCGCGACGGTGGACGCCTACGCCGAGGAGCTCGTGCGCAAGCGCGGCATCGTGCCCGACTCCTTTGTGCTGGACGACGGCTGGGATGACTTCCGCGCCGACCTCTGGCAGCCGAATCCCCAAAAATTCCCGGAGGGTTTCGGCAAAATGACGCAGGCGATGCGCGCCATCGGTTCGCACTTCGGTATCTGGATTTCGCCGCTGGGCGGCTACGGCGGGCAGGCCGAGCGCGTGGCACACGCCAAGCGCCTGGGGCTGCTGCCTGAGAGCGCGGAGGGCATGGATCTGGCCGAGCCCGGCTACTACAACTGGTTCCTCGGGCGCTGCCGCGAGCTCATGCAGCAGGACGGAGTCAACTTCTTCAAGTGGGATCGCGCCGGCAGCGGCGTGTCGCCGCACTTCATGGCGCTCCTGCGCATTGCCGACGAGCTGCGCAAGATCGACCCGCAGCTCTTCCTGAGCACCACGGTGGGCACCTGGCCCAGCCCCTTCTGGCTGCGCTATGTCGACTGCACCTGGCGCACGGGCTCGGCAGATGTCAGCTGGTGCGGCGAGGGTACCAACCGCGAGCGCTACATCACCTACCGCGACCAAAGCTGCTACCGCCTCATCGTGCAACGCGCGCCGCTCTATCCCCTCAACTCCCTCATGCACCACGGCATCGTGCTGGGCACGGAGTTCCAAGCGGGGCACACCAGCGATGCGCGCACGGACGGCAAGGACCCCCGCATCAACCCGGCGGAGGAGGGCGGCGCCTCTGCCACGCAGGCGGTGGGTTTCCCCGTGAACAACGACCTGCGCAGCGATGCCCGACTGCTCTTCGCCACGGGTGCCAACCAGCAGGAGCTCTACCTCACCCCCGGCATGATGAATGAGCGCGCCTGGGACGATGTGGCCGATGCCCTGCGCTGGAGCCACCGTTGGACGCCCGTGCTGGCCGATGCGCACTGGGTGGGCGGTGACCCCGGCAAGGGTGACATTTACGGCTATGCCGCCTGGCGCGGCGATGTCGGCGCCACCCTGGCGCTGCGCAACCCCACGAGCCGCGAGCAGAGCATCGAGCTGAGCACCGCCGTGTTCGAGCCGACCCACGCGCGCGCCATCCGCCTGCGCGCCGCCTATCCCGATCAGCGCGTGCGCGAGCTCGAACTGCCCGCCGAGGGCACCACCCGCCTGCAGCTCGCCCCCTTCGAGGTGCTCGTCTTTGAGACAGATCATCCCTGAGCTCCCGCG
>JBJEVL010000002.1:0-4954 GCA_051884335.1 Akkermansia sp.
GTAGGTGCGCCAGATCCGGTTGGTGTCGGTCAGTGTACCGTCCATGTCGAAAATCACAGTGCGCAACATGACGGTGCTCAGTCTAGCAGAAAGCCCGCGCGCTGGCAAGTCACAATCGCGGCGATGGCGGGAACGTCACGCGCCCGGTCTGCACCGAGCAAACCGGGCGCGAACACAGGGAAAGGGCGGAGCTCAGGCCTCGACACTCTCCGCAGGCTCCTCCTCGGGCGTGTCGACGGCATCGGCGGGCTCGGGAGTCGGAGCGGGGCAGCGGCGCGCCGCCTCCTGCAGGAAGAGTTCGGCCACGCGGAAGGCGCGGCGGGCAGCCTCGGCGGCGGTGCGATCGTCCATCAGCGCCAAGCCCTCCTCCGTCACCTCGCCCAGGAAAATCTTCCACGCGCGGCGGTTGAGCTCCTCCGCATCCACGCGCACCGGGGCGGGTCCCTGCGGTGCGTTGCCGCCCTCGCCGCGGCGGTTGCGGTTGCGGCGGCGCTTGCGGCGGCCGTTGCCGCCGCCCTGCTCGCCCCCGACGGTCTCGGGCGTGGCGAAGCCGGGCACGGAAACAGGTTTCTGCGGGCTCTGCTCCATGTGGCGCACCAGCGGACGCTCCTCGGAGCTCGTGTCGGCGCGGTCGTCGCTCGTGTTCAGCGGCTTGGCGTTGCGATTGTCCTCCGCAGGCGCGGGGCTCGGCGCAGCGGGCACCGGGGTCGGCTCGGGAGCCGATACGGGCGCGGGAGCCGCCTCGGGCTGAGCAGCGGTCGCGGGAGTCTCGACGGTCTTGGTGCTGCGCTTGCGCGTGGCGATGCGCGTGTTGGTTTTCTTGGGTTTGTCGGGGGCGGCGGCGCCGGCTTCCTCGACAGCGGGGGTGGCGGTCTTGCGGACAGACTTGCGCGGCGCGCGGGTCTTCTTCGCAGGCTCGGGGCTCACCTCGGCATGTTGTTGCGGTTCTTCAGCCATTGTCAATCAGGTTGGTATCAGGGTTGTTTCGGTGCGGCAGCGGAATCGATCGCGAAAGACCACTCGGCTTTGTGCGCCGTGCCGTCGCTGTCATTCCAGCTGATGTGCACCGAAAGATGGGGCATGTAGATGCTCATGGGCGGCGTCCACTGCACCGTTCGGGTGTTCGCGTCCAGCTTGGCGGGAACGCGGCCGAAGCCGCTGACGACCATGCGGACGGAAGAGAAATCCACCCCGCTCAGCTCACCCATGGAGGCGGTGATGGCGGGGATGTCGCAGCCGACAGTCTCCTGCGGCTTGGGGGAAACGCTGAAAGGGGGCAAGGGCGTGCTGCTCGGCAGGGTGCCCGGCTCGCGGCCGGTCGCCGATGCCGAAGCGGTCGGCCGGAAATCCATCGCTTGGCGGAAGATGGAGGGGTCGTTGCCGAAAATCATGTAGCGATGAATCTGAAAAGGATCCTCGCCGATGCCCACCTTGCCGGGCACCACGGTGAACGCCGCGCGGTAGCCGTAGCCCGGCAAGCGCTCCAGCATGGGGGGCGTGATGTAGCCCCCGGGGAAGCAGTAGGTGTCGATGGGGCCGAACAGCTCGCTGAGTTTGGTGAACGAACCGCCGATTTCCTCGTCGATGTGCCGGGCGTAGGCCTCCTCTCCCTGCGCCTCGTGCGCCTTCCACACCTTCGGGTAGTCGTGCGACACGGAGTGGCTGCCCACAGCGGCACCGTGGGCCATCATTTCCCGAATCTGTGCCGGGGTCATGCTGTCGCCCCGCCCGGTGAGGTAGGAGGTGTAGAGGAAGAGGTGGAAGGGGTATCCGTATTCTTTCAGAATGGGGTAGGCATCGGTGTAGACGCTTTTCCAGCCGTCATCCAGCGTGATGAGCACGCAGCGGGCGGGCAGCTCGCGCGAGCCCAGCAGCCATTCGAGGAATTCGCGCATGCTGATGACGGTGTAGCCGCTGCGGCGGATGGTCTCCATCTGCTGCCGGAACTCGGAGGTGCGCATGCACATCTCCGTCACGGGCTTGGTCTCGCTGAAGTTGTGGTAGCCCAGCACCGCCACCCGCGTGTGATCGCGCGGCACGAGCCTGCCCGTCGGCTGCTCGACCGACTTGGCGGGCGCAGGCGCAAGGGGCGCCGCCCCGGCCGATGCCTCCAAGGGGTCGGGGTTGAGAATGGGCAGCTCGGCGGCTCCCGCGCGCAGCAGAACCCAAAGCATGAGCAGCGGCAGCAGCAAATACGTCTTCATGCGGAGCCCCCATGGTAACAGAGAGATGCACCGATGGCAAGCCCATATTCCCGAAGCGGTGAGGATGGAATTTGCTTGGAGCTTCCTGCGCAGCTGTGGTAAAATGCGCCGCGTGAGCACCGAACCCATCATCTGCAAACCCACGCTCGACACCTTCGTGCGTCTCGCAATTGTTTGGGCGGCTTTTCTGGGCTTCGGGCTGTACTTTTTTTACGACGGAGCCGTGGGCTACCGCCAAGCCAACGAGGTGTTCCTGAGCCGAAAGGCCTTTGCTGCCCTCGGTCAGGAGGCCACCGCCCTCACGCGCGAGCAGTGGCAGCGGCGCTACCGCGCCGACACGCCGCTGCTGCGCACGGAGGGAACCGGTCGGACGCTGGCGGGCTTGCAGGAGGGGGGCGTGCCGCTCCCCCTGCCCCCCCACTGCGCCGCCGCGAAGGCCATGCCCCCCGAGGCTCTTGACTACGAGGCCATGCGCCGCAGCTGGAATGATTGCTGGGTGGCGTACACCGGGCGGCGGCACTTTCCCGTCAAACCCGCCGAGCACGGCTTCGACCGGGGAGCCATCCGCGAGCAGTGGATTGCCGGGGTGCTGTGCGTGGCGGTGTCGCTGCTGCTGCTCGCTCTGGCGTTGCGCACGCGGCGGCGCGTGCTGGCGCTGGAGGGCGACCGCGTGACGGCGGCGGGGCGGCAGTTCCGTGTGCAGGACATCGCCCGCCTCGATCTGCGCCAGTGGGGGCCGGGCTTCAAGGGCGTGGCCTACGCCACGGTGCAGGGGCGGCGCATCCGGCTCGACGGCATGACCTACGGCGGCTTTGCCGAGTCCAAGGGCGCACCCGCCGAGCGCTGGATGCAGGCGCTGCTGGCTCGCTATGAGGGGGAGATTTTGGAGTATGAAAAGCCCGATACGCATTAACCGACTGCTCAGCGCTCTCGGGCATGGGATGGTGGCGCGGCAGGTCGTTCTCCCCGCGCTGCTGTGCCTCGTGGCGCTGGAGCTCTGTCTCCTGGGGCTGGGGTTGGTGCGCCGTCTGGAGCTGGCCAATGAGCACGCGCTGGAGGTTTCCCGCGCGCAGCTGGCTGTCATCGAGGCCGGGCGCGACGACATGGCTCCCGGCTCGGCAGGCATCGCCGCCACGCAGGAGGAGAGCGACCCCGACGCCCCGCCGCCGCTGCGCCCGCGCGATGTCGAGACCATCCTCAGCCAGGAGGGCGCTGCCCCCGAGCTTCCCGAAACACCCGCCGAACAGGCTCCCGCCGAGGTCTCGCAGGAGGCCGCCGTCGACACCGCCGCCGACGAGGCGGCAGAGACCGTTGCCGGGCGCGCCCTGAGCCCCGAAGATCGCGAGGAGCTCGACCTGCTCATCCGCAAGGGGGTCAGCGCGCTGGTGGCGGGCGACATCCGGCAGTGTATTCTCGCGCTGGAGGAGGCCGAGCGCATTGCCCCCGACCACCCCGCCGCGCTGTACTACCGCGGCATGGCCTACGACAAGCTGCTCAACCCCGGCAAGGCGCGCGAATACTTCACCCGCGTGTTCCGCATGCGCGATGCGGCGGGGGTCTACTTCGCGCGCGCCTCCCGACGGCTGACCTACGGTTTTGAGCAACCCGGCGCCCTGCGCGGCAAACTCTCCTTCGGCCCCTTCCAGCTCCGGCACAGCGATGAGCCCGAGCAGGGCGAGCGCGTGGAGATTCTGCTGCCCGTGCTGCTTGCACCGGGCGAGGAGGTGCGCCCCGATGACATCTACATCAGCATCCAGTTCTTCGACCTTGTCAACGGGCGCAAGATCGAGTTCTCGCGGCTGGCCTCGCCCAAACTGGCCTGGCAGAGCGAAAAACCGACCTGGCAGGAGTGGGAGGAGAATCTGCTCATCACCTACGCCGTTCCCGCGCTGACGCAGGAGGAGCTCGATGCCTACGGCGACCTCAAATACTACGGCTTCACCGCCAAGCTCTACTACAAGGGGGAGCCGCTGGACTGCCTCAGCTCGCCCTCCGCGCTCATTCTGCAGGAGCAGCGGCTCAACAGCCGCCGCGCCCGCCGCACCAACAGCTACAACAACGGGCTGCTGCCTGATGACGGGCTCGACCCCGGCTATGAGGAAGCTCTGCCCATGTCCGACTTCCTCGACCAACTCGATTCTCCCGCCCCGTGACCCCCATCTTCCCCGAGCTGCCGCACCCGCTGGGTGTCTACACCCTCACCCGTCTGCTGATGCAGAGCGGGGAGAGTGAGCTCTACGCCGCCGCTCAGGGGCATACGGGCAGAGAGGTGCTCATTGAGCTCATGCGCCCGACCGAGGATCCCGGCGGAGCGAAGCGCTTCCTCGCCTGTGCGCGGGCGCGCGCCCTGCACCCCCTGCCGCACACGGCTGCGGTGTTCGAGGCGCTGCAGGCCGAGGGGCTTTGGTTCCTGACGCTGGAACTGCCCGAGGGAGCCACGGCGGCGCAGCTCATCGCGCAGCGCGAGAGCCTGCCCCCCGCGCGCTGTGCCGAACTCGTTGCCGCCGCGGCGGAGCTGTACGCCGCAGCCGAGGCGGGCGCTGCCGCCACACTGCCTCTGCAAGCCTCGGGCGTGTTTCTGCCGGTGGCGGGCAGCCCGCGCTTCCTCTCCCCCCTGGTGCCCGGTGCTGCGGGGGATTCCGCCGCTGCGCGGGCGGCGCTGGCCGGTATCGCGCGGGCGCTCCTCCCGGCACGCGGGATCGGCACGACCGCCCTGCTCCGCCTGCTGGCGCAGTTGGACGGGGAACCCG
>JBJEVL010000003.1:0-4914 GCA_051884335.1 Akkermansia sp.
TGGGGCTTGCGCCCACGGCGCAAGTAACAGTATGGGGTGTATCAAACATTATTGTCGTTTTCTTACTTCGGATTGCCGGCTCCGGACTTCCCTCGGCGCGCCGGAGTCGGCCGTTGCGCGCGTCGGTCGGGGCTGCGTTGGGAGCGCCCCGCGCAATTCGTTCCCGCCTGTTCTCACGGAGCACCGAGCGAGACCGAATCGGCTGAATGATACACACTCTCTCGCGTCATAGCAAGCTAATTGTGCGCAGCGAACGCTTTTTCGCTTTTCTTTTTGCTTTTCAAGCGCTTTCTGATGCTGTATGCTGGATGGCGATGAAGGATGACGGCGCTCCCGAACCCCTGCAACTGCGCGACATGAATGCGCGCGACCTGCCCCGCGAACGCTTGATGCGTTTGGGGCGCAGCGCTCTGAGCGATGAGGAGCTCATCGCCATTTTTCTGCGCACGGGGCTGCACGGATGCAATGTGTTGGAGCTCGCCGCGCAGCTCAAGCGTGCGGCAGGCGGTTCGCTGGCTGCGCTGGGGCGCTTGGACGGTGCGGAGCTCGCGCGGCTCTGCAAGGGCATCGGTGCCGCCAAGGCGGCGACGCTCGCTGCGGTGTTCGAGCTGGGGCAGCGAGCGGTGCGCGAGCGGCTGGAGCAAACCAAGCTGGAAACTCCCGAGACGGTGTATGAGATGCTGGCGGGTGAGCTGCGCTACGAACCCGTGGAGAACCTGATTCTGCTGCTGCTGGATGTGCGGCGCCATTTGCTGCGGCGGGTGCATTTGGGGCGCGGCACGCTCACGCAGGTGATCACGCACCCGCGCAATGTCTTTCGCGAGGCGCTGCTGGCCAACGCTTCATCGTTCATCATGGTGCACAACCACCCCAGCGGCGATCCCACCCCCAGCAAGGCCGATGAGAAGCTGACCAATGCCATTGCTCAGGCGGGGGATGTGATGGGCATCCGCCTGATGGATCATATCATCATCGGTGCGCCGCGCGGCGATGCACCTGCTTATTACAGCTTCCGGCAGCACAGCCGCATTCCCTGACCTTTTTTCCTCTCTCCTCCCGCATGAAAAATTACCACACCCACGTTGCCGTGCCGCAGGGCGGCTACCTGTGCTCCGTCACCCGCGCCGACTGGGAGCGCGTGGCAGCAGCGCCGGGCATGATTCCCTGCTTCGGGGTGCATCCTTGGCACGCCGCCGAGGTCGATTCGGCAGAGCTGGCCTTCGAGCTGGATCAATGGCTCGCGCGTTTTCCCACGGCCGGGGTGGGGGAGACCGGGCTTGACCTCAGCCCGCAGCACCGCGCGGCGCACGAGGCGCAGCTCCTGCTGCTGCACATCCATTTGGGTGCCGCGTTCCGCCACGAGCGCACCGTCCACCTGCACGGTGTGCAGGCATGGGGCGAGCTGACGGAGATTTTGCGCGCGCGGCATCGCAACGGCACCCTGCCCCGCTGCCTGCTGCATGCGTGGAACGGCTCGCACGAGCTGGCGCGCGAATTGCTGCAGCTGGGCTGTATCTTCTCGGTGGGGCTGCGCGAGCTGCGCCATCCCCGCGCCGCCGAGCGCTACGCCCGCATCCCGGAGGGGCGGCTCTTTCCCGAGACGGATGACCGCCCCGAAACCTGGGAGCAAACCCTCGCCCTGCTCGCAGCGCTGCGCGGCCCCCTGCCCCGCAGCTGATGCGACACAAACCCCGCAGATTGCTCAACAATCCGCGGCCACCACAACCAACACCACACCCCCGAAAGGAGATGCAACGCCCCCGCAGATTGCTCAACAATCCGCGGGGTTGTCGTTCGGGTGTTTCAGAGCGGCCTTACGCGCCGGTGCCGTCCAACGCCACCATGTCGGCAAGGATGTACAGCGATTCGCGCAACACCGGGTCGAGCCCGGAGGGATACTCGGGCGCATCATCCAGAGCGTCCTCGGGATCCTCGTTTTCCTCCATGAAGCTGTTGCGATCGTCCTTGCCGGCCAGGGGCAGCGAATCCGCCTTCACATCCTCCAGCTTCAGGCGATAAATGGTCAGGTTCTCCGCATCGGCTTTCTCCATGAGCGCGTAGCGGGTCTTGCGCTCGGCATCGATTTCGCGGCGGCGCTTGAGTTGTTCGGCATTCTCGGCGCAGCGCAGTTCCTTGTTGAGGGAAACGCTGTTTTTGGCCTGGCGTTCCTCGGCTCGGGCAATATCCTCGCGCATGTACTGCAAATCCCTGTCCTGAGCCGTGCGCGCCTTGCTGCGCTCCGCCAACTGCGGCAGCAGAGCCGACAGGCGCGGACTGCGCACATAGCCGCCGGCGCGGGAAATCTCATCATAAGGCAGCGCGTAGTCCTGCTCACCCTCGTTGACGCGCAGCCCGCCCGTCACCGTAGGCAGCACAATGTCGCTGGCCACGCCGCGCAGCTGGGTCGAGGCTCCGCCCACGCGGTAGAACTTCTGCGTGGTCACCTTGATCATGCCGCAGCCATCGCGGCGGGAAAAATAGGGCATGTACTCCGCCAACCCCCGGGGCACCTGCACCGTTCCCTTGCCGAAGGTGGTGGGGTCGCCCACAATCACGGCGCGGCCGTAGTCCGCCATCGCCCCGGCAAAAATCTCGGATGCGGAGGCACTCATCTTGTTAATCAGCACCACGAGTTCGCCGGTAAACAACGGCTTGCCGCTCACCGTCAGCCGCTCCACATGCCCGCGGGCATCCTTCACCTGCACCACGGGACCGGCTCCGGTGAAAAAGCCCACCATCTTGCGCACCTCGTCCAGCGAGCCACCGCCATTGAAGCGAAGGTCGAGCACCAGCCCCTGCACCCCCTCCCGCACCATGCGTCGGAGGATATTCTTCACATCGGCGGCGCAGTGCACATCCCCGTCATCCAAATCCACATAAAATGAGGGCAGCGTCAACACGCCCAACTTGCGGGGCTCTCCCTCCGCAGACTTCAGCTCGATGATTTTGCCGGCAGCCAGCTCCTCGGACATGGGAATCTCATCGCGCACGATGGTGATCTCGCGCTCGGCAGCACCTTCCTCGTTTTGCACCCGCAGGCGCACGGGAACACCCTTTTGCCCGCGAATCAGGTCGATCACCTTGTCGATGGGCAGGAACATCACATCCGTCCAGTTCTCATCACCATCCTTGGCAACCGCCACAATGTGATCTCCCAGCTTGAGCTGCCCCTCCTTGGCTGCGGGACCGCCCTTGACAATCCCTTCCACCGTGGTGCTGCCGTCATCCGCCGCCTTGAGCTTGGCGCCGATGCCCACCAGCGAGGCTTTGATCATGTCCTTGAAGCGCTGCTCCTCGCGCGCACCCATGTAGTCGGTATGCGGATCGTACACATGCGCCACGGCGTTGAGCAGGTCGGACACCATATCCTCGCGATCGGCATCCTGAATCTCGGCGCGCATGCGCTTGAGGCGCGCGCGGATCTTTTCCGTGGGCGGCAATTCCTTGGCATTGGGATCCGGTTTCCCCTTTGCCTCGGCCAGTTTGGCCACATTCTCCCGGCGCAGAATCTCGGTGAGCAGCATATCCTCCACCGTATCGCGCCACACCTGATCCAAAGCCGCACTGTCCGCCGCGCGCTCCAGCTTGCGGCGCGTGCGCGGCACCGAGCGCTGCGAATCAAAGGCGGGCAGCTGCTTGGCAAAGCCGTCCAGCGCCTTCTCCGCTGCCTCCAGACGCGGGAGCGCCCGATCGCTGAAATAAGCGTACAACTCATCGGCCAAACGCGTTGTCTGACCCGCCAACAGATAATCGCCGAAACTCGTCTCGTAGCGCCCCCGCAACGTGTCCACATCCTCCTGCGTCAGGAACAGATGCTGAGGATCCACGGATTGAATGTAATTATCCAGGAACTTCGCATACAATTCCTGCGTGAAGCGCGTGCGGGAGAAATGAGCATTCTGCAAAACCAGCGAAAACTGCTTGCCGATGGTGTCGTAATCCGGCTGAGCATAACCGGTCGAGCTGCACGAAGCCAGCACAGCCAAACCCACCGGACAAAGAGCGCGCAAAAAAGAAAACCTGAACATGAAAAGCAAAAAGGAAAGAGCGACGAAATTCCACCCGGCACGGGCGCACTTCGGGGGAGAGCATAGCGCTCCCCGCCGACGGGAGCAACCTAAAAATGAGCCGATGACACAGCGCGCCCGGGAATGCACCTCGAAACGTTCCGGGTGCACCCCCTCGGCGGCGAGCAATCAACTCACGCACTCAGCTCTTGGCGCGGCGACGTTCCGCCGCATTCGGGCGCAGCTTGCATCCCATCGCCTCAGCCATGCTCCTCACGCCGCCTTCCAAACCCGCCAAACGCTTCTGTGCCGCCTTGAGCGCGTTTTCCGTGCGCGTCAGCTTCGAGCGGGTCTTGCGGAGCTCCGCGCGAAGCGCCGTCATCGACGCCTTGGGCTGCACCTCTGCCGTAGCTACCGACTTGCGACGGCCACGGGGCTGCGGCTGAAAACGGGCATAGACGGCATCCTCCGCTTGTTTCTTCCACAGCGAAATCAGCGTGGGGGCAATATTCTTCTTAGCAGCAATCTTCTGAATGGTCGTCTTGCGGCTCAGGACATCAAGAATAATCTGCTTTTTTTCTTCCGGCGTGTAACTTGCGTGCGAAATAGCCATAGTAATATCTCCGATGAGGTCATATATAAACTATTCAGCGAATCGATGCAAGAGTATTTTGCATCATATGAAAAAAAATTGCGATTGTGCACATGAGAGACGCCGCTCGCTCCCCCTCATCGGCAGACATGATGCGCGAACATCATCGCCCCATGCCTCAACGTGCTCTTGACGATCCCGATATTTTGTGCCAAGATAGGCAGCGTTATGTTGAAAGGTATTTCTCCCGTCATTTCTCCCTCGTTACTCAAAATCATGGCCGAGATGGGGCACGGGGATGAGATTGTCATCTCC
>JBJEVL010000004.1:0-4756 GCA_051884335.1 Akkermansia sp.
AGCTCGTCGATGAGCTCTTCGCTGATGTTGCCGTTGCGGAAGGCTTCCTTCATCTGCGCGGACACCTTGTTGCGGCGGTAGGCGCGCAGCCCCTCCAGCAGGCCGTAGTAGGAAACCTCCGCCGTGTTGGGGATGTAGGTGATGGCGGCCTTGGAGAAGTTGCGGTCGAGGCTCTCGACCACCTTCTCGGTGAGGGCGGCGCCCAGCGCCTTGCGCTCGCGGTAGATGATGGGGTCGTTGCCGCGCGAGAAGTAGATCGCCTCGAAGGAGCAGGGGGTGGGCTCCAGCGGGGCGGTGTATTCGCGGATGGAGACCTTGCCGTCGTTCTTGACGACGATCATGTTGGCGCGGGCGAGCTCGTGCACATCCTCGCTCTCGACCTCCATGACGCTCATGAGCGGCACGCGCTCGCTGGCGATGGCCAGGTACTCATCCGTCAGCACATAGTGGCAGGGGCGGATGCCGTGCGGATCGCGCAGGCAGAAGAAATCGCCGTTGCCCACGCCGCCCATGACGCAGAAGCCGCCGTCCCAGGACTGGGCGGCCTTGCCCACGATGTTGTAGAGGTCGAGCCGCTTGGAAATCTCGCGGGGAATCTCCGGACCGGGCAGCTCGCGGCGCAGCTCGCGGTAGATCTCGTTGTGCGCGTCGTCGAGGTGGAAGCCCACATCGGCCAGCACGGCCTGCGTGTCGGTGTCAAAGACGGGGTGCTGCCCGCGGTGGATGAGTTTTTGGTTGAGCTCGTGGGTGTTGGTCATGTTGAAGTTACCCAGGAGCATGAGGGTGCGGGTGGTCCAGTTGGTGCGGCGCAGGTAGGGGTGGCAGCTGCCCTCGTCGAAGCGGCCGCTGGTGCCGTAGCGCATGTGACCCATGAGGATTTCCCCGCCGAAGTCAAAGTGGTTCTTGTAGTCGACAGCGTCGTTGCCGTCGATGGTGCCGCGGTCGCGCAGGTCGCGCAGGTTGTGCTGCGCGGTGTTGAAGATGCGCGTCAGGGCGTCCTTGGTGGCGTCGCGGGCGCGGAAAACATAGGGCTCGCCCAGCGGCATGTTGAGCTTGATGCAACCGATGCCGGCGCCGTCCTGGCCGCGGTTGTGCTGCTTTTCCATCAGCAGGAAAAGCTTGTTGAAAGCCCAGTCGGGCGAGCCGTACTTGGCTGTGAAGTAGGAGAGGGGCTTCAGCAGCCGGATGGCGGCTACGCCGCATTCATGGTGGAGCGGGTCGGACATGGGTTCGGGGGGTGAGCCTTGTGCCGCCGGAGGGGGAGCGGGGCATCGCTGCCCCTGCACGCGCCCGAACCTCCGCGGCGCTTGGCCGTGGTCGGTTCTCAGGCTTTGACGCTGACGCGGATTCCCTTGCCCTCGCGCATGGTGCCGATGACGGTGCCGCCGGGGCCCGCGCTCAGCGCGCGCTCGGCGTCCTCGGGGCGCACGACGGCGACCCAGCCGATGCCCATGTTGAAGGTGTGGAAGCGGTCCTCCGCATCCGTGAACGCGAGCACCTTTTGGGCGGCGGGGTTGTCCCAGTAGGGGATTTCCAAATCAGCCCCCTTGTCGCCCAGGAAACGCTCCAGATTCTCGGGCAGCCCGCCGCCGGTGATGTGGGCGTAGGCCTTGGGCGTGATGCCCAGCGCGCGCATGTCGGCCACGACATCGTGGTAGAGGCGGGTGGGGGCGAGGATGCCGCGCAGCTCCTCCTCGCTGAGCAGGTCGGGGTTTTGCTTGAGGATGCGGCGGATGAGGCTCCAGCCGTTGGCGTGGAAACCGTCGCTGGGGTAGCCGATGAGGATATCGCCCACGGCGACCTGCGAGGGGTCAATCATGAGGCTTTTTTCGACACAGCCGATGGAGAAGCCCGCCATCTCGACCAGTCCCTCGGGCACGACGCCGGGCATCTCGGCGGTCTCACCGCCCGCGAGGATGCAGTTGCAGCTCTCCAAGTAGTCACACATGCCGGCGACGAGGCGGGTGATGCGCGGTTTCTCGACCTCGAGGTTGGAGATGCCCAGGTAGTCGAGGAAGACGAGCGGGTCGCCACCCGTGGTCAGGATGTCGTTGACATTCATGGCGACGAGATCCTTGCCGGCGGTCTCCAGCATGTCCAGCTCGAAGAGGATTTCGGTCTTGGTGCCCACGCCGTCCGTGCCGGTGACGATGACGGGCTCCTTGTAGGAGGAGAGGTCGTAGGCCGCAGCAAACAACCCGAAGGCGTTGCAGAGTTGCCGGTTCTTCTGCGTGCGCTTGACGTGTGCAGAGATGTCGTGGACGAAAGACTGCGCCTCGATGGTATCGACGCCGGATTGCTTGTAGGTGAGATTGCCGGACATAGGAAAGGGGCTTCGTTGCGAAGCGCGACCATTATACCCTCTCCCGCCCCCCTTGGCAAGCCGTTTTTGCCCGCCGGGCTGCTGCCGCCGGCGGCGGCAGGAATCCGCCCGCGATCCGCCGCCCCCTCCGCGCGCAGGGAGCGCTGCACGAGGGGAGCGAAGGGCGCGCAGCGTGGGGCGGCTCCGTTCGTCGGCGGAGTTTTTCGGAGGGGGAGCCCTCCGAGCAAACATCCGGCTCCGGCTGTCTGTCACCGCACCGCCGTGGCGAGCCGTGGTCGTGCCCCCGGTAACGGGGAGGAAGCTCGCAACAAGACGCCCGCCGCCATGCATGTCGTCGGCGTCTCCGGGGCAGAACGATCATCGTTGGCGTTTTTGGGTGGGAATGCGCCGACGAGATGTGCTAGACTCGGTGCAGAGGAGATCCATCATGCACCAAGCCATTTCAGCCCTATTATGCCTCCTGTGTTTCCTGTGCGGGGAGACTCTGGCTGCTGTGCCCTCGCAGCATGAGACAGCGGAGGCAGACCGCGAGCAGGCGCGGCTGGAATTGGAGGCTTTGCAGGCGGAATGCCCGAGTGCTGTTGTCGGCGTGGCGCTCAAAACGACGCGCGTGGACGCTGATCACGCCGAGACAAGCGTATGGATGACCAAAGTCATGCCCGTTGCGGACATCCAACGCCTGCACGCCCTGTTGCAACACGTGCGCCCCAACCCTCGCTATGTCAAGACTCCCGCCGTCATCCCCTCCTACCGCGTGTGGTATTCAAACAAATTTCTTCTGACGATTCAGGGGCAGGAACATGAATTGCCCGCAGGAGACATCCGGGAAGACAATACATACGGAGAACCCAAATGGCTGTTGGATGAGGTGCGCGTTCGAGAACTCCGAAGCCTGCTGTTCAAGTACAGTCCCAAGTGCCCGAAACCGATCCGATAGACAGCCGTGTTCATCTTCCGATCACCAAGCGCAACCCTGCGCGCGTTCAGAACAATCCCTGTCGCCCCCGCCGGCTGCCCTGCGGCGGGGGCGTGCGGCAATGAGGGAGGCGCTCGGGGCGTTGGCTGCGCGGAGGGATGGATGTTGCGGTTTTTTTGGGCCGTAATCGCGATGGTTGTTCCCGCTGTGTGGTGGTGGGTGCAGCGACCCATGCTCAACCGCGCGCAGCGCACGGGGAGAGTGTGCGGGGCGGTTGCGGGAGTTCGCGGGGATACGGACGCCTAACAAGGGTCTTGACAACAAAACCAGCGCTGCCTATACTCAGCTGAGGGCTCGGTGACAAGCAATGAACATTCTCTTTCTCGTTAACAACTATCCGGGATTCAGAGGCATTGAGATGGTGACTCTGTGTCTCGCCAAAGCGATAGCAGAAACGGGAGTTAATGTCTCTGTTTTATCCATGGGAACCGATTCGCCCGAGCTTGCAAACAATCCTGCCTTTGCATTCCCGGTTCCCGTGTATGTTCCGCAACCGCAAATCACCAAAACGCAAGAGAATCTTGAGTTCATCAGGGACTATTTAACCTGCCGATCTTTCGATTATATCATCTATCAGGACAGCTATGAACCCAGTGATTGGATTTTTCGGGAAATTGATTATCCATGGGAGCAAAAGCTCATCGTCGTCGAGCACAATATTCCGACCTATTCATTAATCTTCGCCCGGTCGCTTCCCCATCTCGTCAAGAGCCTTTTTTGCCCGATTCTCCAACCCTTTGGCTACCTCGCCGGCGTTTGTCTGCGTCCGTTTCTGTACCTGCGCGCCCGCAGGCGCTGCATCGGGCGTCATTCGCGCCTGCTGCGCATTTGTCGATCTTATGTCTTGCTGTCGGAAAGTTATATTCCCTTGCTGGCTCGCCTCTGCGGTGCACAGGGATCAGAGTCCAAAGTACATGCCCTTTCCAATCCCCTGACAATTGCTCCGCCCCGTCAATCCCGTTTTGCCAAGAAGAAGCAGATTTTATTCGTTGGTGCATTAACACGGCAAAAAGGCATTGACCACCTGCTCAATATATGGAAAATCTTCAGCACCCAAAACCACTCGGAATGGCAACTGGTGCTCGCAGGGCAGGGTAAATTGGAAAAACATATTCGGAAGCGCATTGAGAGGGAGCATATTCAACATATTCACCTCCGAGGTGTCACGGCAGATGTGGAGTCTCTTTACGAAGAATCGGCTATCCTTGTGATGACCTCCATTTTTGAGGGATTTCCGCTGGTGTTGAATGAGGCGATGAGCCGTGGCTGTGTGCCCATGGCCTTTGCCAGTTTCTCTGCTGTGTATGATATTGTTGATGATGGAAGCAATGGCGTGCTCATCCCTCCTTTCCAAGAAAACACCTATGCGCATGCGCTTTCCCGGATCGTCGACGATTCCGAATGGAGAGAACGCATGAGCGCTGCAGCCATGGAAAAGGCTCAACAATTCAAAGTTG
>JBJEVL010000005.1:0-4743 GCA_051884335.1 Akkermansia sp.
TGCCGCTGGAGGGGCTGGTGGATGTGGAAGCCGAGCGCAGCCGCATCGGCAAGCAGCTGGAGAAAATCGACAAGGAGATTGCCAAGAGCCAAGCCAAGCTCGGCAACGCCAAGTTTGTGGATCACGCGCCTGCCGCCGTCGTGGAGCAGGAACGCGCCCGCCTGGCTGATTGGCAAAGCAAGAAAGCCCAGCTGGAATCCATGCTGACGGCCTTGGCCTGACCCCGCCCTTCCCTTGTTTCATGCCCACCACGTTTCTCGACACGCTTCCGGAAGCGCAACGCGCTGATTTGGCGCTCTGCGGTATCGGCAGCGATGCGCAACTCGCCCGCGGCGATGCCCGGATTCTGAGCCGCGACATCGCCCGTGCCCGGGAATTCTTCCCCGAGCTCACCCCGGGGCTGACGGAGGAGCAGCTGACCGCCCTGATTGCAGCCGCTCAACGCGCCGTGAATCCGGAAGAGCTCCCGGCCGCAGCATCGCTTCCGCACCCGAAGAAGGCGCGTCGGCCGGATCCGGGGATGGAGCGGGCGCAGCGTGTCGAATCATCGGCTTCCCCCTCGGCGCGCATCAGTGCGATCCGATTCTCACACCCCGTCAGGATTTGGTTCGCTGCCTTCAGCGTTCTGCTCCTCATCCCGGCGGGATTCCTCGCGCTCTATCTCATCGCCATCGCACTGATGACTCCGCCGGAGGAAATCAGAGACCTCCTGTTCCCCCTGCTGACCCTCCCGATACTGCTCGCCCCCTACTGTCTGTTCGGGCGCTATCAGGAATGCTGCGTTTGCCATGTGCAGATGTTCCGTTTTCGCGGCTATCATCGCCACCGCAACACGGCTCGATATTTTCTGCTGGGGTCCACCTTCTCCACAGCCCTGCGCATTATGTTCGTCCGTCCGTTCTACTGCCCAGGTTGCGGCACCTATCTGAAGCTCACCCGCCATCACCACTCCCGCTCGTGAATACCTGCACCCCCACCGCCCTCGCCGGAGTTCTCTGCGTACTCGCCGCCGCTCCCCTGCCCGCTGCCGACAGCCATACGGAAACGGCGCAAGCGCTCGTCGAGCTGCTCCGCGCCACGGAGGCATCCCTCGCCCGCTGCAGCGATGCCGACAGCGTTCAAACCGAGTTGCCGATTCTGCGCCGGCTGGCGGAGCAGGCGCAGGAGCTTCGGCAGCGGCAGCAGGCTCTGCCCGAGCCCACCGTGCAGGATTTTCTGGCGGTGCAGCACTTGGCTCCCGAGTTCCTGCAGCTCAGCGAGCGCCTCAGCGAGCACATGCAGCGGCTGGAGGAGCAGGGTCTCATGAGCCCCGAGCTGCGAGCCGTCCTGCAACCGCCCCGCAGCGGACGCCCCTGATTTTTTTACACAGGGGGCTTCCCCAAGATATTGTGTTCTCCGGCGCGCGGCACCCGTTCATGTGCCGAACAGACGCATCGCCCCCCCCTGTGGCGCTCCCGATGCAGGGAATTTTGTGCTTGCAAAATGTCAGTATTGCTTTAGTATCGACAAAAACGAAGCACTTTTGCCTCTATGAGCTCTCACCCCTCCGACAAACTGTCCCACACGGACGTGCAGAATTTGGCTGATTTCGTTCTCTTCTCCCAGCGCAGCTGCATTCTTCGGCTTTCGCCCGTGCTCACCCAAGGGCGTGTTTCCTACCCGCAGTTTTTCCTGCTGGCTTATCTGGCAGAGGAGGATTGCCTCTCCATGAGCAACATCGCCAAGATGATGGGGCACAGCACGGCGGCTGCCACCGGGATGATCGACAAACTGGAGGAGCTGGGACACCTGCGCCGCAACACCGCCGCCGCTGATCGCCGTAAAATCGTGGTGCGCATCACGGAACAGGGGCGCGCGCTCGTGCAGCAAATGCGCAACAACATCGCCCAGGATCTAGCGCGCATGATGGCTCACCCCAGCCCGGAAAGCGACAACCTGCTGGAGACAGGCAAGCTGCTCCACCGCCGCAGCGTGCGCGAACACTGACCACTTTTTTCCTGATTTGCCATGAGCTCCTATTCCCCTGACTATCTCAAGCGTCTCAACGACTTCCCCGAGAACTTTGCCCGATTCATCACCCGCGTGCCCGAGGTGCCCGTCAGCACCGATCGCAGCGCCGTCATCGCCGCGCTGACGCCCACGCACGAAGCCGTGCTGCGCGAGGGCGGCATCGCCCCCAAGCTGCTGCGCCGCGCACAGCAGATCCACGGCAACAAGGTGGCGCTCGTGGGCGATATCGGCTGCTCCTATCCCGTGGAGGGGGTCGATGCTCTCTTCTGCGGCGGCGTGGCTGACTGCTGCCTGGGTATCTACGTGGCCGACTGCGCCGCCGTGTGGATTTACGACCCCGTGACGGGTTGCCGCGGGCTGGCGCATTCGGGCAAGCTGGGCACGCAGCAGAACATCGTCGGCGAGCTGTTGAGCTCCATGCACAAAATCCTCGGCGTCAAGCCGCTGGACTGCATCGCCGTCATCTCGCCCTGCATTCGTCCCCCGCACTACGAGGTCGACATCCCCACCCGCATTCACGAGGAGCTGGAGGAAGCCGGGCTGCTGCGCGAGAACATCATCGACAGCGGGCTCGACACCGCCGCCGACCTCGACACCTTCTACTCCTACCGCATGGAGAAGGGGCGCACCGGGCGCATGCTGGCTCTCTTCGGGCGCCTGAGTCCCCATGACTGATGCCGAGGCCAAGAAGCAGCTGCGCCGCGCCGTGCTGAGCCGCCTGAAGGCTGCCGCCGCTGCCGACCCGCACGGCGAGCGTTCGGCGGCGCTGCGGCAGCTGCTCCGCCCCCTGCTGGCGTCCGCCGAACCGCTGCTGATCGGGCTCTACTACCCCCTGGCGCACGAGGTGGATCTGCTGCCGCTGCTGCGCGACTACCCGCAGCACCGCTACGCCTTCCCGCGCTGCCTCGCGGCGCGCCGCATGGAGTTCCGCATCGTGCGCGACCCCGTGCGCGACATGGCACCCGCCGCCATGGGCATTCCCGCCCCGCTACCGCACTGCCCCGCTGTCGAGCCGCCGGAGCTCGACCTGATTCTTGTCCCCGGCGTGGCCTTCACCCCGTCGGGCGAGCGGCTGGGCTACGGCGGCGGCTTTTACGACAACTACCTGCCGCGCTGCACGCGCGCGCGGCGCCTGGCCCTCGCCTTTGCCGAGCAGCTGACGGACAGCCTGCCCACCGAGCCGCACGACTGCCGCGTGCCGCTGATGCACCTCTGAGCAGCGGCACGGCGCAAGCCGAGAGCCGGCTGTCGATGCCCACCCCCCCGAGCGGCACCCTCAGAGCCGATGCCCGCTGCGCGCCTCGTAGTCCGCGCGCTGGTCGTCGCCCAAGGGACCCACGGCGAAGTAATGCGCCTGCGGGTGGTTGAACAGCAGGGCACAGACCGACGCCGTCGGGTTCATCATGTAGGACTCCGTGAGAGTCGCCCCCGTCCACTCCGTCGCGTTCAGCAGGCGGAACACCGTCTCCTTCTCCGCATGGTCGGGCTGGCTGGGGTAGCCGCAGGCGGGGCGAATCGACGTCTCCCCCGGCCAAAGCTGCCGCACCTGCTCATGCGCCAGCTCAGCCAGCGCCTCCGCCAGCATGCACGCCAGCGCCCCCACCACCAGCGCGCTGTAGGTGTCGTGCGCCGCCTCCAGCTCCGCCGCCCAAGTCCCGCCGCCCGTGATGGAGAGCTGCATGGCACCCACATAGCCGCCCTGCCCCTCCGGCGCCACGAAATCCGCCAGCGCCAAGCGCGGCTTGTCGCTCGGCTTCTGCTGGCGCAGGCTGTGCAGCACCGTGCCACCCGCCACAACAATATCATCGCCCTGCCGATGCGCCGACCAGATGCCGACCACCGCTCGCGCATGCAGGCGGCACTCGCGCTGCGCCTGCTCCAGCAGGCTGCGGGCATCGTCCAGCAGGCGGCGAGCCTCGGCAACCTTGTCGGCGGGCGCGCCGGGCTGAGGCTCGTTGCGCAGGGGGTGCCAGACATCCTGCATCTCGAAAAAGCGCAGCAGGATGCTCCAATCTGCCCGCTCGACCAGCTCTGCCCAGCTCACGGGCACATCGGGCTGACGATGGTGGCAGGCGCAGCCCTCGGGCACCCCGATGGTGATGAGCCCGGTGCGCTGCGGAACCGGCTGCGGCTGCGCCGCCCAATCGAAGCGCGGGGCGCGGGCGCGCGCCTCCTCCAGCGTCAGCAGGGGCTCCTGCTTCTGCTCATAAGCCTCGCGCTGCCGCTGCTGCTCCGCCTTGAACGCCGCGATCGCCGCCGCGCGTCCGCTGCCGATGAGCGAAGCCACCGCGGGAACAATCGTCGACGCGTCAGCCGTCTGCATCACCACCCCGCTCGGGTAGTGCGGCGCCAGGCGCAGCGCCGTGTGCAGGGGGCTCGTCGTCGCGCCGCCCACCAGCAGGGGCACCGTCATGCCCGCCGCCTCCAGAGCCGCCGCCACCTTAGCCATCTCGTCCAGCGAAGGCGTAATCAGCCCCGAGAGCGCCACCACATCCGCCCGCTCGCGCTGCGCCGCTGCCACCACATCCTCCGTAGGCACCATGACCCCCAGATCGACCACGCGGTAGCCGTTGCAAGCCAGCACCACGCCCACGATATTTTTGCCGATGTCGTGCACATCGCCCTTGACGGTGGCGATGATGACACGACCCTTGACCTCCTGAGCGGTGCCGGAGGCGCTCATGCGCGCTTTCAGTACGTCGAAAGCGGCCTTGGCCGCGTCGGCGCTCATCA
>JBJEVL010000006.1:0-4648 GCA_051884335.1 Akkermansia sp.
TTGGCTGACGGGCGGTGTGGTCACGGGCGGTCTGATTGCTTCGCAGCTCTGCAAGGGTAAGAACGAGCTGGGGTTGATTCCCTTCGGCGCCATCGGCATCACCTGCTGCACGCTGTTGCTCACCATGCTGGAGGTGAACTCCTACGCCAGCAACGCCTTCCTGGCGCTCACGGGTGCCTTCGGCGCCATGTATCTGGTGCCGCTCAACGCCTTCCTGCAGGATCATTGCGACCCGAACAACCGCGGCAACATCATCGCGGCGGGCAACCTGATCGACAACCTGATGGGGCTGGTGGCCGTGGCGCTCATGTGGGTGATGAACGCGGCGGGGTGCAGCCCGCAGGGGCAGTTCTTCGTGCTCTTCCTCATGAGCGCGTTCATCCTCATCTCCTCGCTGCGACTCATCCCGCAGGAGTTCATCCGCATGGTGGGTATCTGGGGCATGAACCTCATCTACAGCCCGCGCGTCATCAACCCCGAGCGCATTCCCGAGCGCGGCGGCGCGCTGCTGGTGGTCAACCATGTGACCTACGCAGACGCGCTGTTCCTGACGATGGTCTGCCCGCGCCCCGTGCGCTTCATCGTGTCGGACGAGTTCACCAGCGTGCGCCTGCTGGGCTGGATGCTGGAAATTTTTAACTCGCTGCCCATCTCGGCCAAGAACCCGCGCGAGGCCATCGTCAGCGCGGTGGAGGGGCTGGAGGCGGGCGACCTCATCTGCATCTTCCCCGAGGGGCAGCTGACGCGCAGCGGCTGCCTGACTCCCATTCGCCGCGGCATGGAGCTCATTGCCCGCCGCGCCAAGGCGCCCATCATTCCGCTGTACATGGACGGCCTGTGGGGCAGCATCTTCTCCTTCCACCGCAACCGCTACTTCACCAAGCTGCCCCGCCGCATGCCCTACACCTTCACCGTGGCGGTGGGCGAACCGCTGGACCCTGCCACCTTCACCAACCGCACGGTGCTGCGCAGCTTCCGCCAGCTCTCGGCGCGCTGCTTGGAGGTGGCGGACGGCGGCGGCAGCCGCGATACGCTGGTGCGCCGCCTGGAGGCCATGGGCAACGAGGTGCTGGTGCTCTCGCCGGACGGCAACCTGACGGGGATCCAGATTGCGGCGGCCGTCATCAGCCGCGAGGTGAGCGAGGAGCACCGCGGGCTGGCCGCCCGATGGCTGCAGCTGCTCATTCACGGCACGGAGGATTTGTACGCCTTCAACCGCCGCTGGATGAACACGGCGCAGGTGCGCCGCGTCAACGCCCTCAAGGAGGGTCGCCACCGCCTGCTGGCGACCGTGGGGCACGGCGAGCCGCAGGAGCTGGTGCTGGCCGTGCTGTGGCCTATCGCCACGCGCACGGTGGTGCAGCTCATCGAGGAGCCGACGGAGACGCTGGAGCCGGCGGTGTCGCAGATTGTCGGCGGGCTGCACATGCGCCGCCTGCTGCTCACGGCGATCCCCCCGCGGCAGATTCCCTTCTACGATTTCAGCGGCGCGCCCGCCATCTCCACCCCCAACATGCGCTGGCGACCCTGCTCCGCCACGCCGGACGGCACCATTGTCGCCATGAGCATGTGCCACAGCGTGTTCAAGATGCGCGACGGCACCATCCAGCTCGGCACGCGCCCGCGCACGCGCGGCCTGCTGCTGCCCGGCTACATGGCCGTGCCGCAGGGCAGCGACACCAACATCGTGGAGCTGCACGCCCCCTCGCTGCGCCGCCCCTACGCGCTGCCCTCCAACCTCTATTTGGATGAGAGCGGCTTCCTGGCCGAGCTGAGCTGAAACGCGCGCGCGCCGCTCAGCTCGGGGCTGCGCGGCGCGCGGAGAGGGCAGGGGGAGCACCCCGGGCTCAGACGGCGCTGAAGCAGAGCTTGCCCTCGCGCACATCGGCGCGGATGGTGCTGCCCTCCGGGAACTTGCCGGCGAGGATGTCCATGCTCAGCGGGTCGAGCACATCGTGCTGCACGGCGCGCTTGAGCGGGCGGGCGCCGTAGACGGGGTCGTAGCCGTGCTGCGCCACCAGCTCGGCGGCGGCATCGCTCAGCTCCAGCTTCAGCCCGCGGGCGGCGAGCCGCTTCTGCACCCGCTCCAGCTGGATGCGCACAATGCGCTTGAGATCCTCGCGCTGCAGGCGGTCGAAGATGATGATCTCGTCGATGCGGTTCAGGAACTCGGGGCGGAAGTGCCCGCGCAGGGCGTCCAGCGCCCGCTCGTTGCGGGCGGCGGCATCGGCCTCGTTCAGGATGAATTGGCTGCCGATGTTGCTCGTCATGATGAGCACCGTGTTGGTGAAATCCACCGTGCGCCCCTGTCCGTCGGTGATGCGACCATCGTCCAGCACCTGCAGCAGCACGTTGAACACATCCGGGTGCGCCTTCTCGATTTCATCGAACAGCACCACGCTGTAGGGGCGGCGGCGCACCGCCTCCGTCAGCTGCCCGCCCTCATCGTAGCCCACATAGCCCGGAGGCGCACCGATGAGCCGCGACACGCTGTGCTTCTCCATGTACTCCGACATGTCGATGCGCACCATTGCCGCCTCGTCATCGAAGAGAAACTCCGCCAGCGCCTTGGCCAGCTCGGTCTTGCCCACGCCCGTGGGACCCAGGAAGATGAAGGAGCCCAGCGGGCGGTGCTCATCCTGCAAGCCCGCGCGCGAGCGGCGCACGGCATCGGCCACGGCTTTCACCGCGTCCTGCTGGCCGATGAGGCGCCTGCCGAGCCGCTCCTCCATGTGCAGGAGCTTTTCGCGCTCGCCCTCGGCCATGCGTGCGGCGGGAATCCCCGTCCAAGTGGAGACCACCTTGGCGATGTCCGCCTCCGTCACCTCCTCCTTCAGCAGCCCCTCGCCGCTGCTCTGCAGCTTGGCCAGCGCAGCGCGCGCCTCCTTGGCCGCGCGCTCGGCGGCGGGAATCTCGCCGTAGAGAATGGCCGAGGCGCGCCCCAAATCGCCGCGGCGCTGCGCCTGCTCGGCCTCCGTGCGCAGGGTGTCGATGCGCTTCTGCGCCTCGCGGGCTTGGGTGACCACCTCCTTCTCGCTCTTCCACTGCGCGATCATGGCCTTGACCTTCTCGCGCGTGTCGGCGAGCTCGCGGCTGATTTTCTCCAGCCGCTTCTTGGAATCTTCGTCCTTTTCCTTGGCGAGCGCCTGGCGCTCCATCTCCAGCTGCATGGCGTTGCGGTTGAGCTCGTCGATGTCGGTGGGCATGCTGTCGAGCTCAATCTTGAGCCGTGCGGCGGCCTCGTCCACCAAATCCACGGCCTTGTCGGGCAGGAAACGGTCGGTGATGTAGCGGTTGCTCAGCGTGGCGGCGGCCACGAGGGCGCCGTCCGTGATGTGCACGCCGTGGTGCACCTCGTAGCGCTCCTTGAGCCCGCGCAGGATGGCGATGGTGTCCTCCACGCTCGGCTCCGCCACGTAGACGGGCTGGAAACGGCGCTCCAGCGCGGCGTCCTTCTCGATGTACTTGCGGTACTCATCCAGCGTGGTGGCGCCGATGGTGCGCAGCTCGCCGCGCGCCAGCGCCGGCTTGAGCAGGTTGGCGGCGTCCATGGAGCTGTCGCCACCCGCCCCGGCACCCACCAGCGTGTGCAGCTCGTCGATAAACAGGATGATCTTGCCCTCGGCCGCCGTCACCTCCTTGATGAAGGCCTTGAGCCGCTCCTCGAACTCGCCGCGGTACTTGGCGCCCGCCAGCATGCTGCCGATGTTGAGCGCGATGAGGCGCTTGCCCTGCATGCTCTCGGGCACATCGCCGTTGACAATGCGGCGCGCCAGCCCCTCGGCGATGGCGGTCTTGCCCACGCCGGGCTCGCCGATGAGCACGGGGTTGTTCTTGGTGCGGCGCGAGAGGATTTGCAGCACGCGGCGGATCTCCGCATCGCGGCCGATGACGGGGTCAATCTTGCCCTGTCGGGCGCGAGCGGTCAGATCCGTGCCGTACTTCTCCAACGTCTGGTACTTGCCCTCGGGGTCTTGGTCGGTGATGCGCTGGTTGCCGCGCACCTCCTTGAGCGCTTGCAGGTACTTGGCCTCGGTCAGTCCGCAGCCCTCGAGCACGCGGCGCAGCTCGGCATCCGCCTTGAAGATGCCCAGCACCACATGCTCCACGCTCAGAAAATCGTCCTTCATCGCGGCGCGCTGCTCCTCGGCGGCATTCAGGTCGCGATCCAGGGCGGGGCTGGTGCCCGCGCTCTGCACCACGCCGCCCATCTGCCGCGGTTCGCGCTCCAGCTGCTGCCGCAGCTCACGGCAGAGACGCTGCGGGTCGACCCCCGCCTTGCTCAGCACCGCCGCCAGCACGCTGCCCTCACTTTGCACCAGCGCCAGCAGCAGATCGGCCGGGAGAATCTGCGCGCGTCCGCCGGTCTGCGCCGCCTTTTGGGCTGCCAGCAGCCCCTCCGTCAATTTTGTGGTCAGGTTATTATTCATGAGGTTGGGTCGCGCGGAGTGGCTCCCGCGTTCAAAAAATTATGCGAAGTTGTTGTTTTTCTTCCGGCGCCGGGGGGGCGGGGCAGTTTATTCGTCGCGGGAGAAGGAGAACTGCCGCAGCCCGCTGGGCAGCACAAAGGCATCGCGACCGAATTCGGCCATGACGGAGCTGGCGATGAGCGCCATTTGGTGGCTGTGCTCGGGGGCGTAGCTGAACA
>JBJEVL010000007.1:0-4636 GCA_051884335.1 Akkermansia sp.
CTGACGGCGGCAGCGGCAGCGTTGCGGATTTGTGCTTCCAGTTCTTGTACGATGTTGCTCATACCCTTGGTGTTTGAAGTTGTTGTGTCTGTGTCGTGAAGTGGTTTCGCTCAGATGCGGGAGAGTCGTTCGATGCGCGAGCGCACGGAGGCGTCGGTGACGGAATCGCCGACGCGGACGCTCAGCCCGCCGATGAGGGCGGGGTCGCTCTGCCATACGTAGTGCAGCCCGGCATGGCGGGCATCGAGCTTGGTGCGGATGCGCTGCTGCTCGTCCTCGCTGAGGGGGACGGCGGAGGTGATGGTGGCGGTGTGCGCGTCGCGGTCGAGGCGCACCAGCTCGGTGAAGGCGGTCAGCAGCGCCAAGCCGTTGCGCGGGCGGCGCTCGGCCACGGCGGCGGCCACGCGGCGCACGCGCTCCTCATCGAGCAGCCCGTCCGTCCCGCGGCAGAGCCGCAGGAGGCGGCGCGCCTGTGCCTGCACATCTTTGGTGATTTTCATGGGCGGTTCAGAGGTTGCGGATGGCCTCGTCGTTGATGCGGCGGTGGTCTTCCTCGGTCAGCACCTTGCCGGTCACCTGTGCCGTGGCGAGGGCGACCAAGCGGGCGAATTCGCCGCGCAGCGCCTCCTTCTCGCGGCGGGTGTCGGTTTCGGCCTGGCGGCGGGCGTTCTCCAGCAGGCTCTGCGCCTCGGCGCTTGCCTTGGCGCTCAGCTCCTCCTGCAGGCGGGCGGCGGTGCTGCGGGCGTGCTCCACCTCGCGGCGTCCCTGCTCGCGCGCTTCGGTGAGCAGCTGTTCGCCCGTGCTCTTGACTTCCGCCAGCTCCTGCACGCTGCGGGCGTGCATGGCTTCACCTTCCTCGATGCGGCGGCGGCGCTCTTCGAGCTGCTGCGCGATGGGTTTGATGCCGAAGGTGACGATCACCGCGACTAGAATGAAGAACGCGATGAGGTGGGCGACAAAGGCCTCGGTATGCAGGCCGAATTTGTCAACCAGTTGCAGGAGGTCTGCGGCCAGAATGGGGTTGAACATGGTGTGTGGAGCTTGAGGATGAAAGAATCGAGTGACGAAGCGGGGGGAAAGGGGGCGGGCTGCGCACCCGCCGGAATCAAACAGCGGGGGCGCAGCCGGGCACGAGCGCGGGCTCAGCCCATGAAGATGGCCACGAAGGCCACACCTTCCACCAGAGCGGCGAGAAGGATGGAGATGGTCAGCACCTTGCCGAAGGAGGCGGGGTTGCGACCCGTGGACTCGGCGGCTTTGGCACCGATGAGGCCGATGCCGAGACCGGCACCGATGGCGGCCAAGCCGGCGGGACCGACGGCGGCGGCTGCTTCTGCGAGCATGGGAGTAATCATGGTTGCTATCTGTTTGTTGTTGTGAATGTCCCTGCCCTCACGGTTTGCTTCATGATCTGACAGGGTTTTTCTCTTGGGGGAGAATTTTGGGGTTGGCGGGGTATCTTGTGTACAGCGGTTTCTGTTGTTCGGGAGTGTCTTGTGTACAGCGGTTTATCTCTCGGGGTGTCTTGCGAACAGCGCTTTTTCTTGGTGAGACTCTTTCTTCAGTCGGGGGTTGGTTGCATCTCAGTGTTCCCCGGCGCCCTCTTCTTCCTCGCCGCCCACTTGGGTCTTAAGGAAGATGGCGGTGAGCATGAGGAACACGAGCGCCTGCACAAAACCGACGATGATTTCCAGCCCCATGAAGGGCAGCATGGCCAGCCAGCTGATGGAGCCCATCTTTTCCAGAATCGCCTCGCCCGCGAAGATGTTGCCGAACAAACGGGCGGCCAGAGCCACGGGACGCACACAGATGGAGAGAATCTCAATCAGCCCCACGAAGAAGAAGATGGGCAGCAGGGCATACTTGAGGAAGCCCGTCAGCCCGCCCTTGGGGCCGAAGGTGTGGCTGAGGAAATGCGCCAGCCCCTGCTCGCGCAGCACCCAGATGAACCAAAGAATGGCATAGCCGAAGCCCAAAAAGATGGTGACGTTGAGATCGGCATTAGCTCCGCGGAAGAGCGGCTGCCCTTCATAGGTCAGCTCGCCCACGCCGGGGATGAGCCCCATGTAGTTGCTCACGAGGATGAGCAGGAAAATCGTGGCAAAATACCAAAAATACTTGCGCGCCAGGTAGCGCCCCGTCAGCCCCTCCACAAAGTTGTAGAGCAGTTCAAACACCCACTCCGCAAAGTTCTGCAACTTGCCGGGGATGCGCTCCATGCGGCGCGTGGCCAAGCGCAAAAACAGGGTGATGATCAGCACCGCCAGCGCCAGCATGAGCATGGAATTGCTGATGGGCAGCGTGTAGGGCCAGCAGGGCAGCTCTATGTTCCAGAGAATGGGAGCATCGGAGCTGAGCGCGGCCTCTTCGCCGGCGCAGGCCACCCCGCAGCCGAGCACACATGAGGCACAGATGGAGAGCAATGCTTTCATGACGTTGGTAGAGACTAGCACCTTTTTTCTCACGGCGCAAGAACAAAAGCGCCCCCCGAGCCACAGAAATCGAAAAAAAACGGGTCTGTTTCAAATCCGCTGACGCGGGAGAGGGGGGCAGCGGATGTGAAACAGACCCTGGAACATGTATTTGGCTAGATTAAGCATTTTTATGGAGATACTGTGCGCTATATTGGCTTGGAACGCTGCGGCGTACGAGTGGGGTTAGTCAATCTACTCTACAACATGAAATGCTTTTGTATTCTGCGAACATCAGGAGAACTGTGCCCTGTAGCATGAATAAGAGGCAGAAATGCCTCTGAAACAGGGACATTAGGCCATCAAATAGCCCCCAAATGAGCAAAAATGACGCTTGGGGCTATATGTTGTATGACGGACGACTCCTTCAGAAGTCGATACGAAAAATTAATGCTTTATTAGGAGTGACCCCGAATATTCTCATTCAACTTTCTGCTTCTCTCTCCTGTATAGCTTGATCTACAAGAAGCATTGCCATAGAACGCTCAAACCGCGATGGTGTGTCTCTTGCCAGCTGAAACAGTATCCAGTTCTTTACAGCTTTCAATTGATTCAAGTTAAATTTTTCGTACAAACTTCTTGTACGTTTTTCTTGCCAGGGATCCACTTCATCAGTTGCTACCTTGCTCGCGCAAAAAAGGTACGTATAATGATCCTCCGTAAGTCCTGTATCATACGTTGTATCATTCTGACCATATATTTTTCTTACTTCTTCCATGTAAGTAAACCTCATGATGGAAGGTAGGTAATAAGCCATAGCTTCTACTGTAAGTAAAATAGATGAATCAAAATTTTCGTACCAATGCTCCACATCAACATCTATCCAGCGTCGATTCAATAAAGGTTCGGCATGTTCCAACGCTTCATCGTATTCGCAATTGTCTGCTAGTCTGCGAATATCCTTTGTCGGAAAACCATCAACCTCTTGTGGAAAATAGATTTCTATTTCGCGGATTCGCGACAAATACTTCTTTAATAAACGTTTTCTCATTTTCTATTCAACTTCATGATACAATCTTCATAATATTTACGGCATATCGCCAATCCTTTATTTAAAGCCGTTATCTGTTTATTATGCCCTGAATCTCCACCATCGAAGCACACTCTATCGTACTCATCCCTTATTTTTATAGCTTCTTTGAATTTCTTAATTTTATCGGCAAGAACTTGACAAGCTGATGCATCGGGACACTTTGATGCCTTTAGCCCTTTGCAGGTAGCACCTTTTATGCCATGTTTTGCGAACTCTTGCTTTTTCGCTCTCAATTCGCTACACCGTTTTTTTCTTGTTTCTTCCAGTTCGGCTTCCCTTTCCCATGTGTCATATACATCTGCTGCTACACTTGCGGCATAGATGACTACAGCTCCAACGACTACAGCCCCCGCCACTATCCCCAGCACGGGGAGCAGAGCCCCTGTTCCAAGAAGTGCCGGCGCAGCTAGTGTCGCCGCAAATTTCCCATAAACATCAATGTGCGTTTGGACTTGGTTCCTTACATAACAGTACTCGTTGTTACTAAGTATTATGTCCCTCCCCGTCCATCTGCCATCAAGAGGGTTGTAGTGGCGGCAGTTGTAATAAACCAACCCCAATTCCTCATCGTGGCACTCACTACTCCACTGAATAGGCTGAGTGACATCGCCAGAGGAGGTGACTGTACCATAGGGGGTATAGGTGTAAGATGTGCGAATGTAGCCGGCGGGACCAAACACTTCGCAGATGTTCTTGGTGAGATCCCAGCCGTAGGCGAACCATGTACCGTCTTTACGGATGGCGAGGGGGCGGGTGGCGATACGTTGGGTGGGATCCCACACGAGAAACCACTGGAAGGTGCCGCTGATGGCATCGATGGCGGCGATTTGCAGGTAGCCCCGGTAGATGTAACGCAGGTAGCTTGTGACGGAGCCGTTGGTCGTTACCTTTTTGGTAGCGCGCCGCCCCATGGAGTCGTAGGTGCATTCGACTACGGTGTTGCTCGCGCTATTGGTGAAGCTCACGGGGCGGTTTTCGGCGTTGTACTGCACTGCCCAGATGCCGGTGGAGGTTTTCACCAGCGTTTGGTTGCCATCGGCATCGAAGCTGGGGGTGAACTCACCCACGGCGGTGTACTGGTTGAGGTTGTTGGACGCATATGCGGTGATGGTTCCGCCCTCTGTGGCGTTGG
>JBJEVL010000008.1:0-4618 GCA_051884335.1 Akkermansia sp.
CGCGCGCTCTTCTGCGCCGAGCCTGCGGCGCAGGCGCGCGGGCTCAAGCCCGGCTACTTTTCCTTCAACAGCGGCGAGGGGCGCTGCCCGCGCTGCGCGGGGCTGGGGCTGGAGAAGGTGGAGATGCAGTTCCTCTCCGACATCGAAGTACCCTGCGCCCTTTGCCACGGCAGCCGCTACACTCCCCAGGCGCTCACCATCAAGCTGCTGGGCTACAACATGGCCGAGCTGCTGGCGCTGGATGTGCAGAGCGCGCAGCGCCTCTTTGCCCACGAGTGCGGCGCGCGCCCCCGCCGCATTGCCGAGCGCCTGCAACTGCTCGTGGAGGTCGGGCTGGGGCACCTGGGGCTGGGTCAACCGCTCAACACCCTCTCGGGCGGCGAGAACCAGCGCCTGAAGCTCGCGAAAATTCTCGCGGAATCACTCGCGGGCGGCGCGTCGGGCAAGGGTAGCCTGCTCATCCTCGACGAGCCGAGCACCGGGCTGCACTTCGGCGACATCGAGCAGCTCCTGCGCGTCTTTGCGCGGCTCACGGAGCAGGGGAACAGCCTGTTGGTCATCGAGCACAACATGGAGCTCATCAAATGCGCCGACCATGTGATCGACCTCGGCCCCGAAGGCGGTCGCGGCGGCGGGCAGATCGTGGCGCAGGGCACGCCCGAGGAAGTCGCCGCCGCCGGGCGGGGCTACACCGCGCGTTACCTAGCAGAGGCCCTGGGGATGTCGCGGAGCAGCGCCCGCCCCGCCGCGCCACAGGCGGCAGACAGCAGCATTCCCGAGGGAGTCATTGCCCTGCGCGGCGCGCGCCACCACCAGCTCAAGAACATCGACGTCGACATCCCCCGCGGGGCGATGAGCGTGGTCACAGGGCTTTCCGGCAGCGGCAAGAGCACGCTGGCCTTCGACATTGTCTTTGCCGAGGGGCAGAAGCGCTTCATGGATGTCATGAGCCCCTACGCGCGCCAGTTCACCGAGCAGATGGAGACCCCGGACATCGACCGCCTGACGGGGCTGCCGCCCACCGTCGCCATCGAGCAGAACCGCTCGCGCGGCGGCTGCAAGTCCACCGTGGGCACCGTGACGGAGATTTGGCAGTTCCTGCGCCTGCTCTACGCCAAGCTCGGCACGCCGCACTGCCCGCGCTGCGGGGTGCCCGTGGGCAGCCGCACGCCTGCCGAAATCCTCGCGCTGGTGCAGCAGGCGCTCGCCGAGCGCCCCGCGCAGCTGCTGCTGGCAGCTCCCGTGGTGCGCAACCGCAAGGGGCACTACGCCGACCTCGCCCGCTGGGCGGTGAAGAAGCGCTACCCCTACCTGCGCGCGGACGGTGTGCTGGTGCGCAGCGAGGACTTTGTGCCGCTGGATCGCTACGCCAACCACGATGTCGACATCGTGCCCGCCGAGTTCGCCGTCACCGGCAGCCGCATCACCCTCAACGGCGCGGACTGCGACGCCGACACCCTGGCCGAGACGGTGCACCGCGTGCTGGAAATGGGCGGCGGGCAGCTGCGCCTGCTGGCGGACGGGCGCGAGAGCCTGCTGGGCACGCAACTCAGCTGCCCCGTCTGCGGGCAGAGCTACGACGCGCCCGAGCCCTCGACCTTCTCCTTCAACTCCCCGCGCGGCTGGTGCCCGCGCTGCAAGGGGCACGGGCGCGTGGGGCTCCTGCCCGCTGCCGCCAAGACCAAGCCCGACGACAAGCGCAGCGAGCTGGAGAAGGAGCTGGAGGAGGACAGGAACGCCGAGAAAGCCGCTGCCAAGGGGCAGGAGAGCGCGCTCTGCCCCCTCTGCCGAGGCGAGCGCCTGAACGCCTTTGCGCTGGGTGTCACCCTCTTCGGCAAGCCCATCACCGCGCTGGGGCACATGGACGCCCGCAGCGCCGCCGCCGAGGTGGAGAGCTGGCATTTTGAGGGACGCGATGCCGACATCGCCCGCAACATTGTGGCGGAGATTGCCCCGCGCCTGCGCTTCCTGCAGCGCGTGGGGCTGGGCTACCTCTCGCTCGACCGCGCCGCGACCACCCTCAGCGGCGGCGAGACACAGCGCATCCGTCTCGCGGCACAGCTGGGCTCAGATCTGCGCGGCGTGCTCTATGTGCTCGACGAGCCGACCATCGGCCTGCACCCCCGCGACAACGCCCGCCTGCTGCAAACGCTCGCCGAGCTGAAGCACAAGGGCAACACCCTGCTGGTGGTGGAGCATGACGAGGATACCATGCGCGCCGCCGACCGGATCATCGACCTGGGCCCGGGGGCGGGGGTGCACGGCGGGCAGATTGTGGCGCAGGGCAGCTTTGACGAGGTGCTGCACAACCCGCACTCCGTAACGGGACAAGCCCTGACGGCACGCGAACAACACCCCTTCTGCGGCGCATGGCTGCCGCTGCGCAACGCGGAGTGGCTGGAGGTGGACGACTGCACCCTGCACAACCTGCGCGGCGTGAACCTGCGGATTCCCCGCGCGCGCTTCACGGTGGTGACGGGCCCCAGCGGGGCGGGCAAGACCAGTCTCATCACGGGGGTGCTCGCCGCAGCGGTCGAGGCGGCGGCGGGCGGCAGCATCAGCGCGGAGATGCGCGCCAGCTTCGGCGAGACTCGCGGGCTGGAGAGCATCCGCGCCCTCTACCGGGTGGACCAGAGCCCGCTGGGCAAGACCCCGCGCTCCACTCCCGCCACCTACATCGGCATCTTCAACGAGATTCGCGCGCTCTTTGCCCAGAGCGCCGACGCGCGTCGGCTCGGCTTCGGCGCCGAGCGCTTTTCCTTCAACACGGCGGCGGGTCACTGCGAAAGCTGCAAGGGCACGGGCTACCGGGTGCAGGAGATGAGCTTCCTGCCGCCCTGCGCCGTGCGCTGCGAGAGCTGCCGGGGGGCGCGCTACAACGCCCGCACCCTCCAGGTGCGCTACAAGGGCAAGAACATTGCCGAGGTGCTGGACATGAACATGGAGGAAGCCGCCGAATTCTTCGCGGGGCAGGCGCGGCTGGCCGAGCCCCTGCGCCTGCTCTGCGAGACGGGGCTGGGCTACCTGACGCTCGGGCAGGCCAGCAACACGCTCAGCGGCGGCGAGGCGCAGCGCATCAAGCTGGTGGCCGAGCTCATCAAGGGTCGCCGCGCCGCGCTGACGGCGATTCGGCGCGGGCGCGCCCTGCCGCAGGATCTCTACCTCATCGAGGAGCCGACCATCGGCCTGCATCCGCAGGATGTGCGCCTGCTCGTGCAGGTGCTGCGCCGGCTGGTGGAGATGGGCAACACCGTGGTCGTCATCGAGCACAATCTTGAACTCATTGCCGAGGCCGACTACATCATCGACCTCGGCCCCGGCGCCGGCAGCGAGGGCGGGCGTATCGCGGCGCAGGGCAGCGTGCGGCAGGTCGCCCGCAGCAAAACGGCGCCGACCGCCCCCTTCCTCCGCGCCGAGCTGGGCGAGAGCGTCGAGGCGGGCTCCGCGCCGGAGACGGATTGAGCGGCAAGCGCAGTTTGCGCTTGCCCGCGCAGGCGCGGCGTGCTACCCTCAGCGACCGATTGATGCCCATGGCCGAGACTTTTGACATCCGTTCGCTCAATGCTGCCCAACGCGAGGCGGTGCGCACCCTCCGGGGACCGGTGCTGATTCTGGCCGGCGCCGGGACGGGCAAGACGCGCACCGTGACCTGCCGCATCGCGCAGATGCTCAAGTGCGGGGTGAATCCGCGCGGGATTCTCGCGCTGACCTTCACCAACAAGGCCGCCAACGAGATGGCCGAGCGCGTGGCGGGGCTGGTGGACAGGAAGGCGGCACGTCAAATGACGGTGTGCACCTTCCACTCGCTCTGCGTGCGCATCCTGCGGCAGGACATCGGGAAGCTGGGTTACAAAGAGAATTTTTCCATCTACACGGGCAACGATCAGGCGGGGATGCTCAAACGCCTGATTGTGCAGTACGGCGCGCGACGCGAGAAGCTGGAGCCCGCGCAGGTGCTCAACGAGCTGTCGCGCGTGCGCAACCGCGGCGGCAGCTGCGAGGAGATTGAGGACTCGCTCATCGCGGCGGTGGCCAAGGCGTACCAGCGCGAGCTCAAGGCGCAGAATGCGGTGGATTTCGACGACCTGCTGGTGCTGACGGAGTGGCTGCTGCGCTGCTACCCCACGGTGCATGAGCACTGGAACAAGCGCTTCCCCTACATCACGGTCGATGAGTTTCAGGACACGAACAGCCTGCAGATGAGCCTGCTGCGGCAACTGGTGGGTCCGGAGCAGAATGTCTGCGTCGTGGGCGATGATGACCAGTCCATCTACGGCTGGCGCGGCGCGCAGATTTCCAACATCCTGGAGTTCGAGAGCTTTTTTCCGAACCCCAAGGTCATCAAGCTGGAGGAGAATTACCGCTGCACGCGGCAGGTGCTGGACTGCGCTAACACGCTGATTCGCCACAACGCCGGGCGGCGCGACAAGACCCTGCGCACCAACAAGGAGGGGCGCTACCCGGTGCGGCTCATGGCGATGCCGGGGGCGGAGGAGGAGAGTGATTTCATCGCTGACGAGATTGACGAGCTGCGCCGTCGCCAAGGCTGCGACTGGGAGGAATTTGCCGTGCTGTTCCGCGCCAACGCGCAGAGCCGCCTGCTGGAGACGGCGCTGCG
>JBJEVL010000009.1:0-4608 GCA_051884335.1 Akkermansia sp.
AGCACCCGCAGCGTGCCGGCCGTCGGCCGCAGCAGGCCGGTCAGCAGCCGGAGCAGCGTGGTCTTGCCCGCGCCGTCGGGGCCGATGAGCCCCAGCATCTCTCCCGCCCGCAGCTCCAGCTGCACCCCGCGCAGCGCCTCCTGCGGCGCCTTGGGGTAGCGGTAGCTCAGCGCCGAGACGCAGGCTCGCGTGGCAGCGTCCTCAATCATCGACCAGCACGCGCACGGGCGCCCCTTGGTTCAGTCCCTCGCAGGGTTCATCGACGATGATGCGCAGGCGGTACACCAGCGCGGTGCGGATCTCGACCGTCTCCACGGTCTTGGGCGTGAACTCGGCCTGCGGCGACACAAAGCCCACGCGTCCCGAGAACTCGCGCCCGCCGTCCGTCACCAGCCGCACCCGCCGCCCCAAGGGCACGCGATCCAGCAGCGGCTCATCGATGTAGGCGCGCACCCACACCGGGTGGCGGATCGACAGGGTCAGCACCCCGGAGCCTGCCGCCAGCATGCTGCCCGGCTCCACCGCGCGGGTCATGACAATGCCCGCCGCGGGCGCCGTGAGCGTGCAGTCGGCGAGGCGCAGCTGCGCTTGCGCCTGCTCGGCGCGGGCGCTTTGCAGGGCGCTGCGCGCCTCCTCCACCGCAGCCTGTGCGGCGGCGTACTGCGCCTCGGCAGCGTCAATCTCCTCGCGGCGGAAGCCTGCTTCTGCCTCCTGCAGCGCGGCGCGGCACTCCACGAGCGCCGCCTCCTGCACGCGCGCCTGCTTCACGGCGGCGTCGCGATCCTGCTCCGACACGGCCTGCTGCGCAAACAGCCCCAGCAGACGCTGCTCCTCGCGGCGGGCATGGGCGGTGGTGGCTTCCTGCGCGGCGGCGCGGGCGCGGCACTGCTCCAGCACCTCGGCGCGCGTGCCGTTGCGGCGCAGCTCAAGCTCCGCCGCGGCGGCTGCTGCCTGCGCTTCGGCGCGCGGCACGGCGCGCTCCGCCGCCGCGACAGCTGCTTCTGCGCGCTGCAACTCCAACCGGTAGGGCTCGCTGTCCAGCGCGCCGAGGGGCTGCCCCGCGCTCACGGCATCGCCCTCGTCCACGCTGAGCTCAGCTAAGCGCCCCGTCACGCGGAAGGACAGCGTGACGCTGCGGATGTCGACGTGACCGTTGAGCTCGAGCGCCGCGGAGTCGTTTTCGCGTGCGATGAAGCCGTACCACAGCGCGCCTGCTGCTGCGGCGGCGAGGAGGAGGAGAAGAAGGATGCGCTTGTTCATGCAAGTTCGGATTCGGGTTGGAGGGTGATGCCGCGCAGCGCCCATTCCATGCGCTGCTCGGCGAAGGCATCGGTGGGCAGGGCGAGCACCTGCTCGCGCAGCATGGGGTGGTGGAGCATGCGCTCGGTGGGCAGCATGTTGCAGATGAAGCTCGCCATGTTGGTGCTGCCCGCCAGATGCGCCAGCACCTGCAGGGCGGGCGCCTGCACAATGCAGCCCGCCGCCTGCGCCGCCTCGATGGCTTCGCACAGGCGCTTGACGTGGTGCAGCTGCGCCAAATCGGCGAGGTAGCTGTAATCAATCCAATCCACCCCCGCGCGGGCATCCATCAGCAGCTGGAAGATGACATCCAAATGCCGCCGCGCAAAGGCAGCCACCGCGCTCAGCTCCGCGCGCAGCACTTGCATGGGCTTTGCCTGCGCCGAGGGGGGCAGGGCGGGGGTCATGAGGGGCTCATACCAGAGCCGCAGCAGCTCCTCGGAAAAAGTGCGCAGATTGCGGAAATGCGCCGTGAAGGTGCCGGGGCTTACACCCGCCTCCTGACAGAGCGCGCGCACCTTGAGCCCGCGCACGCCCCCGTGCCGCAGCCATTGCAGCCCCAGTTCCAACAGTCGATCCCGTGCATTCGTCATCATAACTCGTACGTTTGTACGAATGGAATCGTACAAACGTACGGCTCAGGCGTCAAGCGAAAAACAACGGCCGGGGAGAAAAAGCTCGTGGGCGCGTTCAGAGCCCGAGCTTGGCGTTGAGCAGCTCGGTGACGAGTTTGGGGTTGGGTTTGGCGGGCAGGCTGCGGCTCTGCTTCATCACCTGTCCCGTCAGGGCATTGATGAGCTTGGCATTGCCGCCCTTGACCAGGGCGACCAGATCGCCGTTTTCGGCCAACACCTTGTCCACCAGCGCCTCCAGCGCCCCGCTGTCGGCTTTCTTGTAGCCGAGCTTGGCGGCGGCATCCGTCGCGGAGATGGCGGCATCGCTCCACAGCAGCTCCAGCACCTCCTTGGCCTGGTTGTTGGAGACAATGCCCTCCTCGATAATCCCCACCAAAGCGGCGAGTTTTTCGGGGGCAACGGGGCAGTCCCCGATGCTCAGCCCCTTGTCCGCCAGAGCGGCGGTCAGGTTGTTGATGACCCAGTTGGCGACCTTGCGGGGAGCCTTGGAGCCCGCTGCGGCGCGCTCGAAGTAGGCGCAGAGCGGCAGCTCGCCCACCAGCGTGGCGGCATCGGCGGCGGGCAGACCGTACTGCTGCTGCAGGCGCTCGTAGCGCGCATCGGGCAGCTCGGGTTTCTCCGCCGCAACCTTGGCGACCAGCGGCGCGGTGCGGACGGGAATGAGATCGGGGCAGCAGTGGTAGCGGTAGTCGTGGGCGTTCTCCTTGGTGCGCATGACGATGCTCTCGCCCAGCGCGTCGTCCCAGCGGCGGGTGCTCTGCACCTGCGCGATGCCGCGGTCGAGCTCCTCGGCCTGGCGGCGGATTTCGTAGATGAGCGAGCGGCGCGCCGCCGACATCGAGTTGATGTTCTTCATCTCGATCTTGGCGCCGAGCTCGCGCTGTCCCTTGGGGCGCAGCGACACGTTGACATCGCAGCGCATCTGCCCCTTCTCCATGTCGGCGTCGGAAATGCCCGCGCAGATCATCAGCTGCTGCAGGCTCTTGAGGTAGGCGTAGCACTCATCGGGGGTGGACATGTCGGGCGCCGAGACAATCTCCATCAGCGGGGTGCCGCCGCGGTTGTAGTCCACCAGCGAGTAACCCGCGTAGTGCGTCAGCTTGGCGGCATCCTCCTCCAGGTGGATGTGGTCGAGCTTCACGCGGCGCACCACCGCCCCCTCGTGCGGCGGCAGTGCGGCATCGGCCGGGTAGGCCCAAGCGAACAGCGGCACCTCGCCGCCGATGCACAGCGGCAGGTCGAGCTGGCTCGTCTGGTAGTTCTTGGGCATGTCGGCGTAAAAGTAGTTCTTGCGATCCCAGCGCGAGACGGGCGGCGTGCTGCACCCCAGCATGAGCCCCGCCAGAATGGTGCGCTCGATGGCGTACTCGTTCAGCACCGGCAGCGCCCCGGGCATGCCCAGACAGGTGGGGCAGACATTCGTGTTGGGCTCATAGCCGAACCCCGCCTTGCAGGAACAGAACATTTTGGTGGCGGTCTTAATCTGGCAGTGGACTTCCAGACCGATGGTCACGAGGTAATCAGATACTGGCATGGGAGATAGGGGGAGGAGAATAAGGTTACGGGCGGGGGGCGTTTTCCTGAAGCGCCTCGTCCAGATCGGCGCGGAAGGAGGCATCGAACACATCGTCAAACAGACCGCTGTGCGACTCGCCCAGCGATTCATACACGGCGTTGAGCGCTTCGGAGAAAGGATCGTAAGCGGCGGCCTCGTAGCCGGGCAGGGCGGCGATGCGCACCAGCTCCGTGCGGATGCCCCACAGCAGGGGCTCAATGGGGGCGGTGGCGGCGCGCATGTGCGGCAGCTCGCGCGGCGAGATGCGGCGGTGCGCTACGGGGATGTGGGGCAGCAGCCCGCGCAGACGCTTGGTGAGCGCTGCCAGCGGCTCGACGGCGCGCCCTGCGCTGGCGGCATCCTTCACCTGCTGCAACACTTGCAGGAGCGCGCGATCCGGCTCCACCAAACGCTTGAGGCGCAGCATTTCCTCGTGCGTCTCCGCCTCGCTCAGGGGGGTGGTCGGCTCCGCCAGCAGCGCCAGCGACTCCTCGGCAAACATGCCGCTCTCGCCGGCGGCGGCAAAGGCGCGCGCCAGTTTCTCCGAGCCGTAGCAGTGCACGCGGCACAGGCCGAGGAACTCGGCGTTCAGATCATCAAAGGATTCCAAAATGCGGACTTGGAGCGACTCCAGCTCCGCCGCGCTGTCCTCCGAGCTGCGCCCGCGCACCACCTCTTCCACCTCCAGCGGCAGACCGGAGACCGTGGAGGCACTCCCCAGCTGCTCATCCAGCATGCAGACGCGGTGCACCAGCTCCATGAAGTAGTCGGCAGAGCGGTCGGCATCCTCGCGGTTGCGAATCCCGGAGAGGAGGAACCACAGGTTGGCCGTCGTCTGCAAAAAATCGCGGCAAATGGCCGTTTGCGAGCTCTCGGCATCCCCTCTGCCGGCGCCTGCGGCAGCGGACACCTCCGCCCCCGCCGGGAACAAGAGCCCCAGCGACGCCACTGCCCCGACCATGTTGTGAAAAAAGCCCATGCTCGCAGCGCGAGTATAGGCTCTTTCCGCCCGAAAAGCAAGCCGAGATTCCGCCAACATCAGGGCAAACGCATTGGGGAATATGACGCATTGCCTCAAAAAAAAACGCACCGAAGCAGGGGAAGCAAGAAAACGCCGTC
>JBJEVL010000010.1:0-4585 GCA_051884335.1 Akkermansia sp.
CCGCTACCTCAGCCTCGGCGGCGTGCCCGACATCAGTAGCGAGCTCATCGACGCCATCGCCGCCATTCTCCCCGCCGATGCCGCCGCCGCGCGCGTCAACCTGCCCGGCGGCGGGTGGGCCGCTCGGCGGCAGGGGCGGCTCGTGCTGCTCAGCCCCGCGGGCGAGCCCCGAGCCGTGCCGTGGCAAAATACCGACTCATGACCGGCTTTAGGGCTTGCATTCGGGGCAAAACGTGCTAAGCTTGCGCTCAGACATCCGAACATCGGATGTTTGAATCTTCAACCCCCAGATCAATCATGGATATTCTGCACGATAAGGACGCCGACATGAGCGTTCTCAATGGTAAGACGGTGGCCGTCATCGGCTATGGTGCTCAGGGTCGCGCGCAGGCGCTCTGCATGCGCGACAGCGGTGTGCATGTCATCATCGGCATTCGCCCCGGCAAGAGCTGGGATGCCGCCGCTCAGGACGGTTTCGAGGTGATGAGCGTGGACGAGGCCGCCGCCAAGGCCGACATCATCCACCTGCTGCTGCCCGACGAAAAGCACGGCGAGGTGTACGAGAAGCAAATCAAGCCGCACCTGACGGCGGGCAAGGCGCTGTGCTGCTCGCACGGTTTTGCCTATGTGTTCAAGACCATCGTGCCCCCGGCCGATGTGGATGTCATCATGGTGGCGCCCAAGGGTCCCGGCACGGAGGTGCGCCGCGTATTCGAAGAGGGCTTCGGCTGCCCCGGTCTCATCGGCGTGTTCCAGAACCCCACGGGCAAGGCGCGCGATTTGGCGCTGGCCATCGCCAAGGCAGAGGGTCTGACCCGCGGCGGCGTGCTGGAGTGCACGCTGGCGCAGGAGACCTACGAGGACCTCTTCGGCGAGCAGAATGTGCTCTGCGGCGGTCTGGTGGACCTCATGAAGTACGGCTTCGAGACGCTCATCGAGGCGGGCTACCCGCACGAGATGGCTTACTTTGAGTGCGTGCACGAGGCGAAGCTCATCGTCGACCTCATCTACAACGGCGGCATTCAGCGCATGAACGCCGTCATCTCCAACACCGCGGAGTTCGGTGAGTACTACAACGGTCCGCAGATTCTCGGGCCGGAGGTGAAGGCCAAGATGAAGGAGTCTCTGCAGCGCATCGAGAGCGGCAAGTTTGCTCAGGATTGGCTGGCTGAGGCCGCCGCCGGGGCTCCCAACCTGCTGGCCAAGCGCGCGGCGCTGGCGGAGCATCCTGTCGAGATTGTCGGCACGAAGATCCGCTCGCTTTTCGAGCGCAAGTAAGTCTCCCGCAGTTTCGGGGTGCGGCGGTCGGGCACTGCCGCACCCTCTTTTTCCTTTCTTTCGGCAGCAAGGCATGGCAGCGGTCATCCACGTTGAGAACGCGCGCGTGTACCTCTCCGGGCGCGAGGTTCTGCACGGCATCAACTGGAGCGTGGCGCAGGGCGAGCGCTGCTTCATTCTCGGCGCCAACGGCGCGGGTAAGACCACGCTGGTGCGCATGATCATGGGCTACGCCTGGCCGCTGTTCGGCGCAACGGTCGAGGTGCTGGGCAAGCGCTTCGGCAGCGTGAACTTACAGGAGCTCCGCAAGCGCATCGCTTGGGTGAGCCCGCTGATGCACCAGTGGCTCGGGGATCGCGAGTGGACGGGGCGCGAGATGGTGCTCAGCGGTCCCGATGCGACCATCGGCCTGTTCCGCGAGCCGACGGCCGAGGAGGAGGCGCGCGCGGCCGCGCTGATGGCGAGCCTGCGCGCGACGGCGCTCATGGAGCGCAAGGTGGTCACGATGAGCAGCGGCGAGCAGGTGAAGGTGCTCATTGCGCGCGCGCTCATGACCAAGCCCGACCTGATGATTTTGGACGAGCCGAGCGTGTTCTTGGACATCGCGGGGCGCGAGTTCCTGCTCAACACGATTGCGGAGCTGGCCGCCGCGCGCCCCGAGCTCACGCTCATCTTCATCACCCAGCGCATCGAGGATATTCTGCCGGAGTTCTCGCGCGGGCTGATTCTGCGCGAGGGCAACATTCTGGCGCAGGGGGCGCGCGCGGAGGTGCTCACGGAGCCGAACCTGCGCGCGGCTTTTGACCTGCCCATCCGCCTGATCGAGGGGCGCAACGGGCGCCTGTGGACCGTTATCGACTGAGCCTGCCATGCCCCCCGTCCGCCGCCCCGTCCGCCAATCGCTCGCCAAGCAGGTGCGCGAGAGCATGGAGACCCTCATCCGCGAGGGCGAGTGGGCTGTGGGCTCGCGCATCCCGGCCGAGAACAGCCTCACCGAGCTCTTCGGCGTCAGCCACAACACGGTGCGCGAGGCCGTGCAGGGGCTCATCCACGCCGGGCTGCTGGTTGCCCGCCCCGGGGACGGCACTTATGTCACCGCGACGGATCGCTTGGATGCCGCGCTGGACGACCGCCTGCACCGCGCCGACACGGCGCGCATTCTCGAGGCGAGGCTCGCTGTTGAGCAGGCGGTGACGGCGCTGGCTGCCCGCAACCGCACGCCTGATGACCTCGCCGCCATGCGCGCGGCGCTCGCGACCTGCAAGACGCGGCACGGGCGCGGCATCGAGGACGACATGGCGTTCCACGCCTGCGTGGCGGATGCGACGCACAACCCCATCCTGAGCCAAATTTACCGCGTGCTGGCGGGCTATCTCTCGCGCCATTTTACGGAGGCGCTCAGCGAGCGCCAGTACGACCCCGCCGCTCTCGCGCTGCACGATGATTTGCTGGCGGCGCTCGAGGCGGGCGATGCCGATGCCGCGACCCGGGCTGTGGCGCAGATTGTGGCGTTCGACACGGAGAATATCCGCGAGACGCGAGGCGCGCGCCGCGCCTGATGCCGCGCGCGACACACAATGCGCTTGCCAAGCGGCGGCATGGGGGTATCATTTCCGCCGCGATGAGCGATGTTGTGAATGCCAAGACGCTCTCCCTGTGCTGCCTGACGCTGGCGGCGGGGCTTTCGGAATGCGCCATGATGGCGATCCTGCCGGAGACGGCGGCGGGGCTGGGGGTCAGTTTGTCCCGAGCGGGGCAGTACATTTCGGCGTATGCGCTGGGGGTCTGCGTGGGGGCGCCGCTGCTGGCGCTCTGTCTCACGCAGTGGCCGCCCAAGCGCATTTTGCTGCTGCTGGCGTTGATTGTGTTCGCGGGCAACAGCTGCACGGGGCTCAGCCCCAACCACGCGATGATGGTGGCGCTGCGCTTTGTCTCGGGGCTGCCGCACGGCGCGGTGTTCGGCATGGCGACCATTGTGGCGGAGCGCATCGCCGTGCCGGGCAAGGTTTCGGGCACGGTGGCGGTCGCGATTCAGGGTATCTGCGTTTCCAATGTGTTTTGCGTGCCGCTCTGCGCGCTTCTTGCGCAGGGCATCGGCTGGTCCGGCGCGTTCTTCTTCATCGGTGCGTGGGGGCTGCTGTCGCTGCTGCTCATTGCGCGTTTTATTCCCCGGCTGCCGGTCGGGCGGGCGCGGCACGGTGCCGGCATGTTTCTCTTCCTGCGCCGCCCCATGCCTTGGCTGTTGCTCGCGCTCACGCTGCTGACGAACAACGGGTATTTTTGCTTTTACAGTTATGTGAAGCCTTACCTGACGGAGGCGGTGGGGCTGCCGGCGGCGGCGGTGGCTCCGGTGCTGCTGCTCGGCGGGGTGGGGATGTGCGTGGGGACGTGGCTGAGCGGGCGCTGCGCCGACCGCTACAGCCCGGAGCGTACGGGCTTGGGGATGCTGGTGCTTATTTTTCTGTGTTTGGTGGCGGTGTTTGCGCTGCCGCAATGCGGCGGGCTCGCGATCGGTGCGGTGGCGCTGATGTCGCTGGGGGTGTTCGGGGTGGCGCTTTGCTGGCAGGTGCTGATTCTGCGCTATGCGCGCGGGGCGGAGCTGCTGGGTGCGGCGTCTATCCAGATGGCGTTCAACGGGGGCAATGCGCTGGGGGCGTATTTGGGCGGGCTGCCGCTGGAGATGGGGCTGGGGGTGGAGTTTACGGCGCTGCCGGGCATTTTGTCGCTGCTGCCGGTGTTCCCGCTGCTGGCGCTCATGCGGCGCGCTGCGGCGGGTCGCCGCGCGGTCGGCTGATGCATTGGGCTTGCCTGTCGCGGGTGTTCAGGGTATGATGGTCGCCATGCAATCAAGCCTCATCATTGATTTGGAGGATTTTCCCGAGGAGGGGCGCCGGCTGTGCGGTGAGCTGGATGGCGCGCTGCTCGATGTGGACGGCGAGGCGCTGCAGTGCACCGGCGCTATTGCTTACGAGCTCACGGCGCAGCTCTTTGACACGGAGTTGGTGCTGCGGGGGCGGCTGAGCGCGCCGTTCCGCCTGCGCTGCGATCGTTGCCTCGGCTTTTTTGATTACACGGTGGAGGCGGACGGGCTCGCGCTTTCGTACGATGTCAAGGGGAAGCTTTCTGTTGATGTGACGGAGGATGTGCGTGAGGAGCTGATTTTGGCGCTTCCTGCCTACCCGAAATGCGAGTTGGCGGGGCGGGAATGCAAAATAAATGACATTTTGGGTGATTTTAGGCTGGACAAAGACCCCCGAGCAGGTGTAGACTCTGCCACCCCGAGTGGCAATAGCGTGTGGGATGCTTT
>JBJEVL010000011.1:0-20171 GCA_051884335.1 Akkermansia sp.
CAAGCGCTACTACCCCAACGGCGGCGGCTCCATCTTCACCTTTGAGCTCAAGGGCACGCCGGAGCAGGCGCGGCGCTTTACGGAGAGCTTGGAGCTCTTCTCGCTGCTGGCCAACGTGGCGGATGTCAAGAGTCTTGTCATTCACCCCGCTTCCACCACGCACTCGCAGCTGACGGAAGAGGAGCTGCTGGCCTGCGGCATCACGCCTACGACGGTGCGCCTTTCCGTCGGTATCGAGAACATCGACGACCTGCTGGACGACCTGGCGCAGGGCTTTGAACGGATCAAGTAACAGAAACCCTTTCGAGACGCTATGAGCATTCACACAAATATCACGCAACTGGTGGGGGGCACGCCCCTGTTGGAACCGGTGAACTACAATCGTGCGCACGGCTTGCAGGCGCGCCTGCTGCTGAAGTTGGAGTATTTTAACCCGGCCGGTTCGGTGAAGGACCGTATCGCCAAGGCCATCATCGAGGATGCCGAGCAGAGCGGGCGCCTGCGCCCCGGCGGCACCATCATCGAACCCACCAGCGGCAACACGGGCATCGGCCTTGCCGCCGTGGCCGCCGCCAAGGGCTATCGCGCCATCCTCACCATGCCGGAGACGATGAGCGTGGAGCGCCGCAACATCCTCAAGGCTTACGGCGCGGAAATCGTGCTGACGGAGGGCAGCAAGGGCATGAAGGGCGCCATCGCCAAGGCGCGCGAATTGCAGGCCGAGACCCCCGGCAGCATCATCGCCGGGCAGTTCGAGAACCCCGTCAACCCCGCCACCCACTACGCCACCACGGGACCGGAAATCTGGTCGGAAACCGAGGGGGCGGTGGATATCTTCGTGGCCGGCGTCGGCACGGGCGGCACGCTCTCGGGCGTGGGCAAGTACCTGCGCGAGCACAAGCCCGGCGTGCAGATCATCGCCGTAGAGCCCGCCACCTCTCCCGTGCTGACCACGGGTGTGCCCGGCAGCCACAAGATTCAGGGCATCGGTGCGGGCTTTGTCCCGGCCACGCTCGACACGACGGTGTACAACGAGGTGATTGTCGTCGACAATGAGGTGCCCTTTGCCACGGCTAAGGATCTGGGGCGCCGGGACGGCGTGCTCGTGGGCATTTCCAGCGGTGCTGCGCTCTGGGCGGCCACGCAGGTCGCCCGGCGCCCCGAGAACGCAGGCAAGACCATCGTCGTGCTCCTGCCCGACTCCGCCGACCGCTATTTCTCCACGGCGCTCTTCGGTTGAGCGCCTTTTTCCCCGAGTCGTTACCGAGCATACAGCCCCCTCTTCCCTCGCGGAGGAGGGGGATTTTTTGTTGCCCCCGAGGGGTGGCTGGAACAAAGGCGCTCCCCCAAAAAGTCGCGCGGGGGAGCGCCGGGAGTCAGAGGATAAACGCCCAAAAAAACAAAAACAGCGCGTCTCCTCTGAAAATCAAGGCTTGCTTCAGCCTTTGCGGCGACGGCGCGCCATCAGACCTGCCAGCGCCAGAATGCTGAGCGTTGCGGTGGCGGGTTCGGGAGTCAAATGCGCTGCCGTCAGAATTTCATTCTGATTCAAGGTGCCGCTGAGAATTTGGAACTCGGCAATCTGCCCGCTGAAGGGATCCTGTTCGTTATCCTTACTGCCGCCGCCGATAGCCGCCCCGGCACCTCCGGCAGAATTTGCTCCGTTTTCGCTCAGGCTGACGGTGCTGAGCTGATCGCCGTTGAGGTAATAGGTGGCGGTGTCTTTGCTGCTGTCTACGGCAACGGCCACGTTGTACCATGTCCCCGCCGACAGCGTGATGCTGCCGGAGTCGGTATACTCTGCGACATTCTTGTAAGTGAGACCGATTTTGTTGCCCTTGATATCAAACTTAATGCCCTTATCTGAGCCGTCGCCGGTGCCGAAGATGGATTTCGTGCCGTTGGTGTTGTCCAGTTTGATCCAAGCCATCAGCGTATAGCTGGAGTGACCCAAGTCGCCATCGCCGTTGGACCAGTAGGCATCTCCGACTTTGATGAAGGCATTATCGGACAGCGTGATGGCCTTGCCCAAGTCCTGCGTCAGTTGGCGATTCCCGACCGTTGTGCCAACGGTCATGTTGCTTTCGGTATATGTTTCCGTGAGCGTCTGCCAAGTTGTTGTATCGGTCGTGCTGCCATCCTCGTTGGTCGTTGTCGTGGTGACATATTTGCCGTATCCAACGCTGGCGGCACTGTGTAAACCGGAGCCTGTTTCGGAGTTCAGGGAGTCCTCGAAGGTCCAGATGGTGTTATCAAAAGCGCTCGCTGCGGGAAGAAGGGCAGCAAGAGCTGTAAGAATGATGTGTTTTTTCATGGTGAATGCGCGTGATGTGACGAAGAAGAGCCTTCGTTCTGAAGTGAGAGTATAGCATTCTGAATGCTGTAGCATGGAAGAGACTGTGTTTGCGCTTCATGCGGAGAAGACGTCGTAGGGATGGGTGGAGACAAAATGAAAGAAAACCATTGAAACGTGAAGATTTTGCTTGCTACAGCATTCAGAATGCTGTAGCAGTGTGACATGTTTCGCGCTTGCACGCAGGGGGACGGACGGGGTAAACTACGCGCATGAGATGTCTTTCCCTGCTGCCCCTCTTGTCGCTGCCCCTTGCTGCTGCTGATTTTGCCGAGGGCGTGCGCGCCATTCTGCCGCCGCCGCTGGAGCCCGCTGCGCCTGCGGCTCCCCCCGAGGAGCCCGCGACTGAGCCTGCGCCCGAGGCGGAGCCGACGGCGCCGCAGCCGACGGCCTTTGATGCCCGCCGCGACCTGGTGTTTACGCCCGAGGCCGCCCCGGCGGCGGATGCGAGCCCGGCGGCGCACCCCGAGGCCTACGCGAAGTTCAAGGAGCTGCTCGCCTCGCAGACGGAGAAAAATCTCTACGATTTTTGCCCGGCGGCCGAGACGGCGTTCTCCGCCACGGGCGATGAGTTCGCCGTGCTGGCGTGGATGGAGCAGGCCGCGCGCGAGGGGCAGCCCGCCGCGCAGCAGTTTTGCGCGGATCGCCTGCTCATCAACGTGCGGCGGGATGCGCTGCAGAGCCCCGAGGTGCAGCGCGCCTACCGCCTGGCGCGCGCGGCGGCCGATGCGGGCTACGACCCCGCCAAGGTCAATGTCTACATGTGCCTGCGCAGCGGCGTGGGCGTGGCGAAGGACGAGAAGGGTGCCGAAAAGTACATGCTGGGGGCCTGCCGGGGCGGCGGGATCATCCCGCGCTTCAAGTGGCTGCAAATCAGCGGGCGCTTGCAGAAGTTCGAGGACCGCGACAATCCCGCCGTCAAGGGCGAAATCGAGCGCAAGAATCACCATGTGATTTACTTCATCGCCATGATGGCGCCCAACCACGCGGACAAGGTGGAGTGGCTGCAGAAGGCGGCTCGCCTCGGCAATGCGGATGCTATTTACATGCTGTCGGTCATCGCCTCGGGGCAGGATGCCAAGGTGAGCTACGATCTGCTCAAGGAGGCGATCAGCCGCCACAACGACGAGGCCATGTTCACTCTGGGCACGGTGCTGACGGAGGGCAATCCGCAGTCGGAGGTGATGCGCACGGTCGGTCTGCAGCACGATGACCGCGCCGGGCGACACCTGATCAAAGCGGCCTCCATGCTCGGCAACGCGGCGGCGCATTTCTGGCTGGGTCGCGTGTACCACGACGGGGTCTACGGCCTGCCGCAGGATGATGCCCGCGCCTACCGCCACTTCGAGGCCGGAGCGCAGCAGGGCGACAGGGCCTGTCTCTGCTCGCAGGGCGTCATGCTGTTGCGCGGCATCGGCACCGCCAAGGACGAGCGCCGCGCGCTGGGCTGCCTGAACGCCGCAGCCAACCGAGGCCATGCACAGGCGGTGGTGGCGCTGGCCTATGCGCTTTTCACGGGCAGTGGGGTGCCGGCAGATGCGGCCAAGGCGGCCGAGATTTTGCAGGAGGCGGCCACGATGGGCTACTCCGAGGCTTACGTCTACCTCGCCTATGTGACGGCTAAGGGCGGCGCCAATTTCCCGGCGGATGAGCGCATGGCCAAGCACTGGGTCGACATCGCCGCTGTGGATATGAAGGGCGAGGCGCAGCGCCTCTACGAGCGCCTGATGAGCGCTCCCGCCTGGGAGCCGGAGCCCTGAGTCCTTTGCCGCTTCCCCACTCTCTCCGCTGCGCGTGTCGCACCTCTACATCCACATTCCTTTTTGCCACCGCATTTGCCCCTACTGTGCTTTTTTCAAGCACACGCCGGGGCGCACGGACATGCGCGGTTTTGTGGCGGCGGTGGTGCGCGAGGCGCAGCTGCGCCTGCCGGAGGGTTTTGCGCCGAGCACGATTTACTGCGGCGGCGGCACGCCGAGCATGCTCTCGCCCACGCATTTGGATGCGCTGGTGGCGGGGTTGCGGCAGTGGGTGGATTGTTCGCAGCTGCGCGAGTGGACATTCGAGGCGAACCCCGCCACGCTGACTCCCGCCAAGGTGCGGCGCTGGCGCGAGCTGGGCATCACCCGCGTGTCGCTCGGCGTGCAGAGCCTGGAGCCCGAGCTGCTGCGGCTGCTCGGGCGCACGCATACCCCCGAGCAGGTGGCGGCGGATGTGGCGCTGCTGCGGGCGGAGGGCATTGAGCAGTTGAATCTGGATCTCATGTTCTCCCTGCCGGGGCAGAGCTTGGCGCAGTGGGAGCACACGTTGGAGTCGGCGCTGGAGCTGCAGCCCGAGCATCTTTCGACCTACAATCTTTCCTACGAGGAGGACACGGCTTTTTTCGAGCGCTACGGCGCATCGGCGGGGGATGAGGAGACGGATGTGCTCTTTTTCCGCCGCGCGGATGAGCTCTTGCGCGCGGCGGGCTATCGGCACTACGAGATTTCCAACTTTGCTCGCCCGGGCTGTCGCTGCCGGCACAATCTGGCCTGCTGGCGCGGCGAGGATTATGCCGCGCTGGGACCCAGCGCTGTGGGGAGCCTGCGCGGGCTACGCTATCGCAATGCGGAGGACACGCCGACCTACATCGCAGCGCTGCAGGCGGGGCAGTTGCCGCCCGCCGTGTGCGAACAGCTTCGGCCGGAGCAGCGCCGCACAGAGCTGCTCGGGCTGCAGCTGCGCACGGATGAGGGGCTCGAGCCCCGGTGGCTGCGCGCGCAGGATGCTCCCATCGTCCGCCTGTTGGAGGAGCAGGGCTTGGCGCGCCGCCGCGCGGACGGCGGGCTGGTGCTCACGCCTGCGGGTTTTTTGGTGGCGGATGCCATCGCCGTGGAGCTGATGTGAGCGGCGGCAGAAAGGGGGCGCCTCCCTTGCGGAAAGCGCCCCCGGAGCTATCGGGAAACTGTGTCGGCAGAGCCTTAGAAGCTGTAGCCCACGTTCACGTTGACGTTCTGGCGCGTGGCGTCGTCGCGCAGCTCGGCGCTGTAGGAGGCGCCGGCGCTCCAGGACTCCGTGATGGCCCAGTTGCCGCCCACGCGGAACTCCACCGCGTTGCGCGAGGTCTTGACGGAGTGCCCCGCGTCCTCACCGTGCAGCCCGGTCGCGCTGAGCTTGGCGTTGCGGCGCAGCGCATCGCCCGTGTAGCTCACGGAGGCATAGGGCGTCAGTGTCCCCTGCGACAGCTTGATGTCGCGGCTGAGCGTGGCGCCCAGTTTGAGCGCCAGGTTCTGGTAGGCGCTCTCCTCGCGGTAGCGCGCGGCGTAGGCGCCGCTTTCGGTCGCATCGTCGAGGCTCACATAGCTGTACTCCACGCCGACGAAGGGCGTCAGCTTGCTGCCGCAGGACAGCTCGATTTCCTTGGAGAGCGTGGCGCCGATGTTCCAGGCGTCCGCATCCCACTCGGTGTGCGCGCGGCGGCCCGTGGTGGTCGAGTAGCGGTCGGCCTCCTGCTCGAAGGCGCCGTAGGTGACAAAGCCGCTCAGGCGCAGCCCGCTCTTGGCGCCCTCGGTGAACCCGTAGAGGCCGATGAGGGTCGCATCCTGATCCACCTTGGCGGCGGAGTAGAAGCCGTTGCCCGAATCCATGCTGTAGTCGCCCGTGCTGTAGCCCAGCGCGAGACCCAGCAGCGAGTTCTTGCCGATGCTGCGGTCGAAGCCGACGGCGGCGCCGAAGTTCTTGCCCTCGTAGCCGCTGACGCCGGAGTGGCTGTTGATGTTGCGGAAGTTGCCGAGCGCGGAAGCCCAGGTGCGGTTGGCGCCGCTGCGGGGCATGGCGGCTTGCGCCAGCGCCGTCCGGCTGAAGCCGGAGGCGATGTCTGCGGCGCTCACGGCGCTGTCGGCCACCATCGCGACATCCTCCTGCCACTCCTCAATCACCGTGATGGTGCCCTCAGAGAACAGATCACCCGTCTCCCAGATGTAGCCGCTCGCCAGCGCGGGCAGGGAGGCGTAGTCCACCGTGTAGCTGCCCGTGAGGTGCTGCGTGCCGGTGATGAGCGTGAGGGAGTCTCCCTCAGCGAAGGTGTCGGCGAGCTCCGAGGCATCGCTGGTGACATAGCCGGAACCATTCGGGTTTGCCTTCTCATAGTAGAAGCTCACGCGCACGTTGTTCACTGTGGTTGTACCGGTCAAATCCAGCTGCGAGTGGTGCGTGGCGGCGGAGACGGTGCCGTTCCAATCCGCACTGGTGATGAGGCAGAACTTCCACTCGCCGCCTCGGAAGTCGGCATCGCCGAGGTGCATCACGCCGGGGGAGTTGCCGATGCGCAGGGTGCCGCCCGTCATGCTGATGCCGGAGACGGTGCCCGTGCCGCTGAGCGTGGCGCTTTCGGTGAAGGTGAGCTTCTCCTGCGTCTCAGGACTTGTTTGCAGCGTGGAGCCCACGAGCTCGATTTCGCCGCTCACCGTGCCGGAGCCGGCGGTAAGGGTGCTGCCGTCGGTGAGGGTCTGCTTGCCGTCCGAAACCTTCAGCGAGCTTGTCGCGACTTCGGTGTTCGTCAGGGTGTTCTCGCCTGTGACGGTCAGTGTGCTTGTCTCGACCTCGGTGTTCGTCAGGGTGTTGTCGCCCGTGAGTTCCACCTCCTTGTAGTTCGTAATGGTGCTGGTGGTCGCCTCGGTCTGACCGATGCTGTTGGCGCTGAGCACCAGCTTGCTGTCGCTGTCGTCAGTCGAGCCGCCGCTGAGGGTGGCCGTCGTGATGTTGTTGCCGCTCAGGCTGGTGTTGTTGGCGGTGATGTCGACCGAGGTAATAGTGCTGTCGTTCAGGGTCAGCCCCAGGCGATTGCCGGTCTCGCTCTCGGCGGGGGATAGACCGATCGTGACATTGCTTGTCTCCTCGCCTGTGATGGTCAGTTGATAGTCCGTTTGGGTGCTGCTGTTGCCGTTGCTGTCACTGGTGGTGGTCGTGGTGGTGGTGGCGGAGACCTTGTCGGTGCCGCTCAATCCCGTAGCTACCTGCACCGTGTCTTGCCCCTCGGCGCCGATGCTGAGCGCGCCGCTGTCATCGTCGAGGGTGACATCCGAGGCTTGGGTAATGGTGGTGGTGCTGCTGCCGTCCTCGCCCTCAATCTGCTGAATCGCCTGCTTGTCGAAGAGAATCGAGGTGAAATTCCCCGTTGCCTCGTCCGTGCCGAGCAGGGTAAAGCCCAAGGTGCCGGTGCCGCCGCCGAAGCTGATTTGTTGATTTTCAAGGTCGATGACAACATCTTCCGCATTCATCGTCTTGACCTGATCCAAAGCGATGCCCTGCAGTTTGCCGTCGACCGAGAGCAGGTTGACGCCTTTGCCGACCAAGCTCGCGGTGTCGCCCAGATCAATGGTGTAGGTCAGGGTGGCGGTCGGTGTCTGATCCAGCGTGATCAGAGCGGCGCTGCTGCTGACATTGTAAGCGGGGGTGCTGCCGCTGATGGTGGTGTTGACGCTGCCGTTGCCCGACAGGCTCGTCGCCGTCAGCGTGCCGGAAAGCTGCAGTTCGTTGACGACAGTGATCGCTGCGCCGAGATCATTGCTCCCCGTCAGCTGCACGTTGACGGAGTTGATGCGGTCGAAGTTCTGAATCTTGCCCGAGGTAATCGTGCCCGTGAAGGCGTTTTCCGCCGTGCCGAGGTTCAGGATCGTCTCGCCGACAACCGTAGCGTCCCCGGCCTTGCCGATGACGGAGCCCGCAACGCTCGTGCTGCTGCCCGTCCAGGTGAGTACGGCATTTCCGGCGATATCGCCGCCGTTGCCGGTGGCGCAGGCATCGCCGCCGATGCTGCCGCCGCTGATGATCACCTCGGTGCTGCCGTTGATGATGTCGATCATACCACCGCCGTAGACGCTGCCGGTGATGACACCGCCGCTGATGCTGACCCGGGTATTGCCCTTGACGGTGGAGCGGATGCCTTCGTCATAGGTGGCGCCGCCGTAGATATTGCCGTTGACGCTGCCGCCCTCGATGCTGATGGAGGTGCCGCCGACATAGGAATCCAAATTGCGACCGCCCGCGTAGATGTTGCCGAGAATCGTTGCCTGTTCGCGCACGCGGACATGGACGGTGCCGTCCACCGAGCAGTAGGAGCCGCCGCCGCCGCGGATGGCATCTTTCCCTACCTTGCCAACGGTGGCTTGGCCGCTGATGTCGATGAAAATATCCCCGCCGATGGCAATCGGGGTGCGGTAGTCGGGTGAGCCGCCCTGGTCATTGTGACCGCCGCGAATCTGCCCGATGACGGCATTGCCGGAAATGTTGAGATACACCGGATGAGTCGTCTTCAGCGGAAGATAATGAGACTTACCGTAGGCATCTTCAACCGGTTCGTTTTCATACCAACCGCCGCCGGCGGAGGTGATGGTGGCGCCACCCAGCAAATACTCGACATAGCCGCCGGAGATGTTGACGGTCTTGGTGCCGAGTACATTGCCGTGACCGATGCCTTCTGCTGCGAGAAAGCCGGTGAAGGTGCCGCCGGTCATGGTGATGGTGATGTTGTTCATCATCTCTCGGGTGTAGACGGTGCCGGTGTCGCCGTAAGTGCCGGTGCTCACGGTGAGGGTCACGTTCTTGTCTTCATCAACAACGCGAGTCAGATCCCCTTCTTCCGCGTGGAGGAGGGGGCAGGAGAGAAGCGCCGCCAGCAGGGCAAGCGCCAGTTGCTTTGGTAAATGTAATTTCATGGGTTAATCGGATATGGGGTTGAGGCTCATGTTCCCGAACATGCCGCCGTGGGCATTGTAAGCTTTGCGGATGCTGTAGTCATCCAAATGACTCAACATGCAGAAAATTCGTCGAAATGCTCATGTAGAGCCGCTTTTCTCAATCAAAAGATCGCTTATGATAAGAACCTGCACATAAATGGTTAGCAAAAAATAACATGAGAATAACTTGACTACAGCATCCGCAAAGCTGTTTCCCCCCCCCCTCTTGTGTGCCGATGATCCGATGCGGAGCGGATGATGGATGGCGGAGAATTGTTTACAAAAAGAAATAGTTATGCTTTAAATAATGCTTGCTAATGGCGCCGAAGCTGCGTACTATGGTGTGCATGAAGCGCTCAATCCTCTGCGCGGTGGCGCTTGGCGCGCTGCTACTCTCTTGCGAACAGAAAGAGCAGGTCGCGGCAAGTGAACCCTCGCCTGTCAAAGTGTTCCCGCTCATGCAGCAGACCGTCACCGATTACGGTGAGTGGTTCGGCTTCCTGCGCGGTGTGCAGAACACGAACATTCAGCCCCATGTGACGGGCTTTCTGATGTCGCAGGAGTACAAGGACGGCATGCCGGTCAAGGAGGGCGATGTGCTCTTCCGCATCGACGATGCGCTGTTCCGCGCTGCCGTGGAACAGGCGGAGGCCAACAAAGCCGCCGCCGAGGCGGCGCTGGCGGGCTCGCAGGCGCAGTGCGAGAAAGCCGAGCTCGACCTCGCCCGCTACGAAAAACTCGTGCAGACGGCCGCCGTCTCCGAAAAGGATGTGGACGACATGCGCCAAACCTACAAGGCTGCGCTCGCGCAGGTGGAGAAGGACAAATCCGCGCTGGAGCAGGCGAACGCCGCGCTGGCGAAGGCACGCATCGACCTCGACTACACCGTGGTGCGCGCCCCCTACAGCGGCATCGTGGGCGCCGCCAAGGCTTCGGTCGGCGATCTGGTCAGCCCCACCACGCAGCTGACGACCATCACGGCGGTCGATCCCATTCGCGTGGACTTTTCCATCAACGGCGACAACCTGCTGAGCAACATCCGCAAATACGGCAAGGACGCTGCGCGCGGGATTGAGCAGATTCGCCTGGAACTGGTGCTGGAGGACGGCAGCACCTACCCCCTGCCGGGCAATGTCATCGCGGCGGAGAGCAAGCTGTCGTCCAGCGGGATGCTCGACATCGAGGGCAGTGTTCCCAACCCCGAGAACGTTCTGCGCGACGGCATGACCGTGCGCGTGCGCATCGCGATGGATGAGCACGAGGCGCTGCTGGTGCCCCAAACCGCCGTGCGCACCGTGCTCCGCAACGACTTCATCATCATTTTGGATCGCAACAACGCGCCGCACACCATCCCCGTGACGGCGGGCAATACCTACAGCGTGCCCGTGAGCGAGGCGAACGGCTACAGCTCGGTGCAGAAGATGGTGGCGGTGCGTGATTACAACGTGCCGCTGCTCGACCTCTTCCGCAAGTACGGCTACGAGAACGCGACGGAGGTGCCCGTGGTGTCCGATGCCGACACCGCCGTGAAAGCTTCCAACATTTCCGCCGCCAACAGCCGCCTGAAAGAAGGGGAGAAACCCGAGGTGATGGCGCCGAGCGCCTTCACCTTCAAGCCCGAGCTCGACCCGGGCATGAAGGCTGCACTGGCGGAGAAAAAGGTCAACCCCCATGCCAAGGCAACGCTGCCGCCGTTCCCGGTCAAGGTCTTTCCGCTCCTGCAGCAGGATGTCGATGCGCCCCACGAGTGGTTCGGCTCGCTGCGCGGTGTGGAGGAGACGGATATTCGCCCCAAGGTGACGGGATTCCTGCTGACACGTCCCTTCCGCGAGGGCAGTCTGGTGAAGAAGGGCGATGTGCTCTACACCATCGACCCGGCTCCCTTCAAGGCGCAGCGCGATGAAGCGCAGGCCAATGCCGATGCCGCGCGGGCGGCTCTGCGCAAGGCCGAGGCCACGCTCGACATGGCGCGCCGCGACTACGAGCGCTACACGGCGCTGGCCAAGACGACCCCCGGAGCCGTTGCCGACAAGACGGTGACGGATGCGGGCACGGCGGTGCGCACGGCGGAGGCGGCGCTGCTGAGCGCCAAGGCGGGCATCGCCCAGGCCGACGCCGCGCTGCATCAGGCGGAGATCAACCTGAATTACACCACGATTACGGCGCCCTTTGACGGGCGCGTAGGCATCAGCAAGGTGTCGGTAGGCGACCTGGTGAGCCCCACCGACCCGCAGCCTCTGGTGACGCTTTCCTCCGTTGACCCCATGCGTGTGGACTTCAACGTGAGCGGTTTGGGCGCGCTCACGGGTATTGAGCGCTTCTCCGCCCATTTGGAGGGGAACTGCGATGACCCGGAGCATGTGCCGACCTTCTCGCTGATTTTGGACGACGGCACCGTGTTTTCGGAAGCCGGGCGGGTGGTCGCCGCCGACAACTCGCTGAGCAAGAGCACGGGCACGCTCAAAGTCATCGGCTCGGTGCCCAATCCCGGGGCGAACCTGCGCAGCGGCATGACCGTGCGCGTGCGCGCCGGGCTGGATGCGCTCAAGGGTGCCTTCTTGGTGCCTTTGCGTGCGCCGCTGTCGGCGCAGGGGCGCGAGCTGCTCGTGCTGTTGCAGGAGAACAACGCGCCCTTCCTGCTGCCCATCACGCGCGGCGCACAGATCAATATCGCCACCAAGGCCGAGGACGGCAGCGAGGTGGTGCAACCCATGCAGGTGGTCGATGTGGACCGCTCCACGGTCACCGCCCTGATGCTGGCCAAGACCGGCGCGCCGAACCTGGAAAGCCTCGTGTTCAAGGGTGCGGAGGTCGCGAGCTGGCAGGAGCTGCTCACCAAGCAGGGCGGCCCCGCCGATGTCCCCGATGCGCGCAAGATGGTGCTCCGCGCCGCCGGTGCCAAGGATGAGCTCGACCTCATCGCCAAGGGGCAGGGCTTCTCGTCTGTCATGGAAATGGCGCTCAGGAACAGCGGCTTTGAGGACCTGAGCAAGGTGCGCGTCGTGGTCGAGGGCTCGATCATGGCGGCGCAGGCCTACCAAGCCAACATGGCTGCCGGGGCGCCCGTCAACGTGATGACACCCACCCCCTTCCGCTACACACCGCCGCAGACGGTTACCCCCTCGATTACGGCTCAGCCCAAGGCCGCCGCTCAGCCCGACGCAGCCGCTCAACCCGACGCAGCAGAATAACCCCCTTTTACCACGATGTCTCCGTTCTTCATCAAACACCCGATTATCGCGGCGGTCATCGCCATCGTGACGACGCTGCTCGGCGTCATCAGCATGGTGTCGCTGCCCATCTCCCAGTACCCCGACATCACGCCCATCACCATCCAGATGAGCGCGACCTACCCCGGCGCCAATGCGCAGGAGGTGGCCGATGCCGTGGCTACCCCCATCGAGCTGCAGCTCTCCGGCATTGCGGGCATGGACTACATGAGCTCCACCTCCAGCAACAACGGCTCGTGCAGCATCAACGTGGTGTTCGAGCCCGGCGGCGATGCCAACGTCGACCAGCAGCTCACCTACATGCGCTACGCGCAGGCTACCTCGCAGCTGCCCACGCAGGTGTCGCAGATGGGCATCACCATCAAGCAGACGAGCGGTCTGCCCCTCATCCTCTACTCCATTGACTCGCCCGAGGGCTTCTTCAACCCCATCGACATGACGGGCTATGCCTACCTCAACCTCGTCGACCCCCTCAAGCGCGTGAAAGGAGTGGGCGATGTGCAGGTGTTCGGCGGGCGCTACTCCGTGCGCGTTTGGCTCGACACGGAGAAGATGGCGCAGCGCGGCATCTCCGTGGCCGAGGTCAGCAACGCCGTCAGCAAGCAGAACACCATCAACCCCGGCGGCTCCGTGGGCGCCGAGCCCATGCCCGACGGGCAGGAGTTCACCTACACCATCCGCAACAAGGGGCGCATGAGCTCCATCGAGGAGTTCAAGAGCATCATCGTGCGCCAGGACGGCACGCAAGCCGTGCGTTTGGGCGACATCGCCACCATCGAGCTCGGCTCGCAGAGCTACTCGCTGGCCGGTCGCGTCAACGGGCATCCCGGCATGGTGCTCGCCATCTACCAGGGAGCCAACTCCAACGCCATCGAGACCTCGAACAGCGTGCAAGCCCTGCTGAAGGAGAAGGAAAAGGCCTACCCCGAGGGCATGCGCGGCGCTATTTACCTGGACACCACGACCACCGTGCGCGACTCCATCGGCGAAATCATCCAAACCCTCTTCGAGGCGCTGGTGCTGGTGGCCATCGTGGTCTTCCTCTTCCTGCAGGGCTGGCGCGCCACGCTCATCCCCCTCATCGCCGTGCCCGTGTCGCTGGTGACCACCTTCTGCTTCTTCCCCATCCTCGGCTTCTCGCTCAACACCATCTGCCTGCTGGGCATGGTGCTGGCCATCGGCTTGGTGGTGGATGATGCCATCGTGGTGGTCGAGGCGGTGGAGGCGCACATGGAGAACGGCATGAACCCGCGCGAAGCCACCTTCGCCGCCATGAAGGAGGTGAGCGGTCCCGTGGTCGCCATCGCTCTGGTGCTCGCCGCTGTGTTCCTGCCCTCCGTGCTGATTCCCGGCATCTCGGGCACGCTCTTCCAGCAGTTCGCCGTGACCATCGCCGTGTCCATGCTCATCTCGGCCTTCAACGCGCTGACGCTCTCGCCCGCGCTCTCGGCCATCCTGCTCAGGAACAAGAAGGAGCACCGCTCGCTGCTCACCCCCTTCTACAACCTCTTCAACCGCTGCTACGATTGGGTGGCCGACAAGTTTGCCGCCGTCTGCGGCGTGCTCTGCCGCCGCCTGTGGATCAGCCTGCCGCTGCTGGTGCTGCTCAGCCTCGCCATCGTCCCCGTCGCCAAACGGGTGCCGGGCGGTTTCCTGCCGGCGGAGGACCAGGGCTTCCTCATCGCCGGACTCATCATGAAACCCGGCGTCTCCCTGCAGCGCCTGACGGAGCAGACTCCCATCATCGAGAAAATCGTCTTGGATGACCCGGCGGTGGATCGCCTGGTGAGCATCATCGGCATGAACCTCGTCATCAACGTGCAGACGACCAATGCCAACACTTACTTCCTCTCGCTGAAACCCTTTGATGAGCGCCCCGTCAACGAGAAGGGTAAACACCCCACGGCGGATGAGGTGCTCAAGCGCCTCAACGCCAAGCTCATGATGAGCGGGGTGGACGGCGTGACCTTCATGGTGTCGCCGCCCGCCATTCCCGGTGTGGGCACGGGCAACGACACCAGCTTTGTGCTGGAGGACTACGAAGGGCAGGGCGTGCAGGCGCTCTACGCGCAGATGCAGAAGCTGGAGGCCGCCCTGAACAAGGAGCCCGCCATCACCAAGGCCAGCGACATGATGCTGCCCGCCGTGCCGCAGAAGAGCATCGCGATTGACCGCGAAAAATGCTTGGCTCAGGGGGTGGACTACGCTACCGCCAACGCCCTCCTGCAGTGCTTCAACGGCTCGAGCTTCGTCAACTACTACACGCAGTTCGGCCAGCAGTGGCAGGTGTATCTCCAAGCCTCGGGCGGCAACCGTGCCAACACCGACCAGATCGCCAACTTCCACGTGAGCAATGCCAAGGGCGAGTCCGTGCCCATGAGCACGCTGGTGACGATTAAGGACATTGCCGACACCGAGTTTGTGCTGCACAACAACAACTACAACGCAGGCAAAATCAGTGTTGAAGCTGCTGAGGGCTACTCCACCGAGGAGGTGATGGCTGCTATCGAGCGCGTCTTTGCCGAGACGGTGGACACCACCAAGTTCGGCATGGAGTATGTGGACATGAGCTTCCAGCAGAAGAAGGTGGCGGACGGCTTGGGGCTGGGCTCCATCTTCTGCCTCTCCGGCATCTTCGCCTTCCTCATCATGGCGGCGTTGTACGAAAAATGGTCGCTGCCCTTCGCCATCTTCCTCTCCGTGCCCGTGGCGGTGCTCGGCGCCTTCCTCGGTCTGAAGATCTTCGGCTTGCAGCTGGATCTCTACGCGCAGATCGGCATGATCATGCTCGTGGGGCTCGCTGCCAAGAACGCCATTCTGATTGTGGAGTTCGCCGTGCTGCAGATGGAGCGCGGTAAGGGGCTCATCGAGGCGGCCATCATCGCGGCGCGTCTGCGCCTGCGCCCCATTCTCATGACCTCCTTTGCCTTCATCCTGGGCTGCGTTCCCCTGATGACGGCGGAGGGCAGCGGCGCGCTCGCCCGCAACGCCATCGGCGTGGTGGTGGTGGTGGGCATGAGCATGGCCTCGCTCATCGGCGTGTTCTTCGTGCCGCCTTCCTTCGTGTTCATCATGAAGCTCTTCCGCTCGAAGATCGCCGCCGCCCACGGCAAGGACGACCCCGACGAGCTTTCCGCCTACGCCAAGCTGGGCGAATAAAAAGGCTCTCTTCCGAGAATTTGCAACCCCGCCTGCGCCCCGCGTGCGCCGGCGGGGTTTTTGCTCTGCAACATTAGCATTTTCAATGCTGTAGCAAGAAAAAAGTGCAAAAGTGCTGAAAAAGCAGGTGGTCGTCTCGAGGCTCGTTCGATGATCGGTCTGAAAATAGTTGCCAACGAGTGAGAATCAGCGTTTTTCTGACAACAGCATTGAAAATGCTGTACATTGCATGCGTCAGGGGGGGATTCGGCAATCCGCTGCACTTTCCTGAGTGCCGGCTCGCTGAGATGCTTCTCTCATGTTCAGAATTTTAAACTCATTGCTCATGATGAAGAAAACCATCTTTACTTTAGTGTCGATGATCGGCCTCGCTGCGGCCGATACCACGGCCTGGGAGACCGTTTACGAGCTCACCTCGGAAGAGGGCATTGCTATTAATAGGGGAACAAGCGGGATTAAATTGGAGAGCTATGCAGCTCAACCGCTGACTCTATCCAATCTTTCGGGATGTTTCATTATGAAGACCGACGGTAATACAAGCCCGGCCATCGGGAAGGTGGATATCACCTTTTCGCTGACCGACGCGTCCTCGGCGACGACGCTGGTAACCTTTGCAGCGGATTCGAACAGCAGCGGCAAGTCCGGCTGGGGTGTGATCGTGGATGGCGGTTCTCTCTATCTGGGACAGATGAATGTTAATATCTCGAACACGACCAGTGATATGAATAATACGGACTGTCGCACCTCCGTGGGAACCGTGACGACCGGGACGACCTACACGTTGAGCGTTATCTCCACAGCCTCCACGACAGGAACTTTGTATCCCGGTCGCGGAAGTGACAATTTCATTGTATCTCTGAGCTATGGGGAAACGACCACCACGACGACGGTTGCCGGCTTTGGCCTGAATGGCAATGCGCTTAACCGCATCTACATTGGCGGTAGTCAGTCAAGCGGTGATACCGGATCGGTTGGCACGATTACGCGCTTTGCTCTGTCTGTTCCGGAACCGGCCACGGCGACTCTGAGTTTGTTGGCGCTGGCGGGGCTGGCGGCGCGCCGTCGGCGTCAGTGAGCCGGAGCATCTTCGCATTTTCGTTGCAAACACCCTCCGCAGGCCTTGGGACTGCGGAGGTTTTTTGCTGTACAGAAGCGGGGCGTCTGTGGTAGAGTTTCGGCATTATGAAATTCTCCGGAATCGCATGGGCTGCGGCGGCTTTGGCTGCGGCGGCATTCGGTGGGGAGGCGGCGATGCAGAATGTGCAGAAGCCGATAGCGGGGCAGAAAGCCTTGTTTTCCTTTGGGGGTGAGGGTTGTCGCGAGTTTCTGCTCGACGGGAAACCTTTTCAGATTCGTTCGGGGGAGATGCACCCCCAGCGCATTCCCCGCAGCCATTGGCGGCAGCGCATTCGCGCCGCCAAGGCCATGGGGCTCAACACGATTGCGTTCTACTGCTTTTGGAATGCCCTGGAGCAGCCGGACGGCAGCTGGGATTTCAGCGGGCGCAATGATCTTGCCGCGTTCATTGACCTTTGCGCCGAGGAGGGAATGTGGGTGCTCTTCCGCCCGGGACCCTATGTCTGCGGCGAGTGGGATATGGGTGGTCTGCCGTCCTATCTGCTGCGCTCGCTTCCCGCGCCGTTGCGCACCACGCGCAACGAGGCGTTCATGGAGGCGCAGCAGCGTTACCTGGAGCAGATGGCGCGCATCGCCATCCCCCGCCTGAGCAAGAACGGCGGCCCCATCCTCATGATTCAGCTGGAGAATGAGTACGGCAGCTACCGCAGCGAGCACGACGAGATGGCCTACATCGAGTGGCTGCGCGATTTTTGGACGCGGCAGGGTGCTGAGCGCTTTTACGTGTCGGAGGGCACGCTGCCCGTGCACCTGCGCTTTGTGCCGGAGGGCGTGGCCGTGGGGCTCGACCCGGCGGAGAGCGAGCGCGATTTGGTGCATGCGCTCAAGGTGGCGAAGAATGCGCCCGTCTTTTCCAGCGAGACCTACCCCGGCTGGCTGCGCCACTGGCGCGAGGGCAACTGGCTGCCCAGCCGCGAGACCTTGGATGCCGTGCGCTGGTACATGAGCACGGGTTTTTCCTTCAACCTCTTTGTGCTGCACGGGGGAAGCAATTTCGGGCTGACAGCCGGGGCAAACTGCAAGCGCGACGGCTCGCAGTTCCAACCCCACCTGACCAGCTACGACTACGGCTCCCCCGTCGGCGAGCAGGGCAACCTGACCCGCGAGTATTTCGAGTATCGCGACATCATCACCGCCGCGCTGCCGCCGGAGGCAGCCGTCCCCGAACCTCCCGCCGTTCCCGTGGCCATCGAGTTCCCCGAGTTGCAGCCCGAGTGCGTGGCGCCCATGGGGCAGCTGAGGGTGCGGGTTGTGCCCGGCAGCACGGAGGCGCCTGCGCGCTTCGAGGCCGTGGGGCAGAATCAGGGCATGGCCGTGTACCGCACGCTCCTGCCCGCCGGGGAGGCCGCTGTGCTCCGCGCCGAGGTGCATGACTACGCGCAGGTGTACCTCGGTCGGCAACTCATCGGGACGCTTGACCGCAGCCTGGGGCAGAGCGAGCTGCTGCTGCCCGCCCGCGCGAGCGAGGAAACGCTGAGCCTGGTGGTCGACACCTTCGGGCATGTCAACTTCACCGTCTACACGGAGAAGGATTTTAAGGGGCTCGGCACCGTGACGCTCGGCGAGCAGCCTCTGCACGGCTGGACGATGGCGCTGCTGCCCTTGGAGAACACCCCGGCAGAGGAGGCCGGGGAGGGGAATCGCTTAGGTTTGGGCGAGGGCGCTCTGTTCCGCGCGGAGCTCACGCTCGAGGAGCCCGCGGACACCTTCATCGACATGAGCTGCTGGAGCAAGGGCTATGTGTGGGTGAACGGGCACCTGCTGGGGCGCTACTGGAATGTTGGTCCGCAGCAGCGCCTGTACTGCCCCGGCGAATTCCTGCGCGCCGGGAAGAACCGCATTGAGATTTTGGACACGCTGCAAAGCGAGCCCTCTCCCCTCCGCGGTTGCCGCGAGCGCAACACCGAGGTGGAGAAACGCACCGAAAGCCTCAACAACAACTGGTGAGCGGCTATGCAACCACAAGCCGCCCGGAATGCACGATTCCGGGCGGCTTGTGATGGAAAAAGGGGAGGAATCTTACCTGCGACGACGCGAGAGCAAGCCGAGCATCCCCAAAAGCCCCATCGCAGCCGAGGCCGGTTCGGGAACGGCGATGACGCCGGCAAGTTCGCTCACAGCGGCCTTTGCCGTGGTATCGTCAATCACCCCCGTGCGGATGGAAACGGCAGAAATCAGGCTTGTATTGACATAAATACTGGTAGCCTCATCAAAACCGGAAGAACCAAGAGACCAATATTCGAACACCTCATCTGTTGAGTTAAAGAGCGAAACACCTTTGGTATCGTTTGAAGCACCGATGTCATCGTAGCGGAAGGTCAGGATGACATAATCCTTGCCGTTGATCGTCTGTTTGGAGCTGAGAACTTCAGTCGTGTCCGCGATATTGCCCCCGTTGTCAGTCGCGTTGTTGTACCAGGCTCGGATACTGTTGTCGTCTGAGGCGAAGTAAATCCCTGTATTGTTGGTTAATGAATTTCCGTAATTGACGGTCAGCAAGCATGTATTTGAGGTTAAAGCTGTGGCCGCAGTCCAGTCCAAAGCAAAGGTGATCGCCCCTTTCGAGCCCTTTCCCGACTCAGTCCCCTCATAACTGGTAATATCCCCCGTAAATAAGCCAGTCGAGGCAGTGAAACTGATACTGGAAATCGTTTCGTCCTGTGTCAGGTCCGTAAACGTGACGCCCGAGGCCCAGGCCGAGCCGACAAGCGCGAAAAACATCAATAGGTTCTTTTTCATTTTCGTAGATGAAGTTCAGTGTTGCATTCCGAATAGAACGCTGAAAATCCTTTGCATGAGGGGAATTTTCCACCCAACGCAACCTTACACTACAGCATTTTGAATGCTGTAGCAAGCAAAAAAGTCATATTCTACAGAATAAAAATGACTTAGATCAATGGAGGGGGCTCTGCCGCATCGCGCATCGTCCCGGCACACGCTACGCTGCAACCCCAGCGGATATGGACAAGCAAATCTCAGCATTCAAAATGCTGTAGTTGCTCATGCCCTCGGAGCTGTGTCTCACTCGGCGCAGCAGCGGGGGCAGGCTTCGACAAAGTGCTCGGGGGCGACCTCCACCAGGGGCGGGCGCTCGGTCAGCTGCTCGGGGGGAATCCCCATGCGCTGGCAGAAGCGGCAGCCCGCTACGTGGTCGCGGATGGCGGGTACATGGCCGGGGATAGTGGGCAGCATGCTCTTGGGCTCGTAGCCCCGCCGCGGCATGGCGGCGAGCAGCGCGCGGGTGTAGGCGTGGCGCGGGGAGGCGAAGAGTTCGCACACGGGAGCGCTCTCGACGATGCGCCCGGCGTACATGACGAGGACGCGGTCGCAGTTTTGGGCAATGACGCCCAGGTCGTGGGTGATGAGGAGGGTGGCGGCGCGGTTGGCGCGTTGCAGCTCGCCCAGCAGGGCGAGGATTTGCTGCTGCACGGTGACATCGAGGGCGGTGGTGGGCTCGTCGGCGATGATGAGCTGCGGGTGGCAGGCCATGGCCATGGCGATGACGACGCGCTGCCGCATGCCGCCCGAGAGGGCTCCGGGGTAGTCGGCGGCGCGCTCCTCGGCGGCGGGGATGCG
>JBJEVL010000012.1:0-4489 GCA_051884335.1 Akkermansia sp.
TACACTGCTCACAAACTCAGTCACTGCTTTCCCCGAAACACTTACAACCATGAAAATCCTCATCACCGGAGTTGCCGGCTTCATCGGCAGCCACCTCGTCAGTCATCTTCTCAGTATGGGCTTCACCGTTGTCGGCGTTGACAATCTCTTTAACAACAACGACCTCGATCTCAAACGCGAGCGCCTCGCCCATTTGGGCATCGATACCGAAGCCGTCGGCAGCCGCAGCACCCTTACCGGAACCGGCGGTTGGCGCTTCGTGCGTCTCGATGTGCTGGATTTCAAGGGCGTGGATGAGCTCTTTGCCCGCGAGCACTTCGATGCCGTGTTCCATTTGGCTGCGGTGACGGGTTCCCACCTCAGCAGCACCAACGCCGCGCTCTGCTTCGATGTCAATGTCCGCGGCACCGGCTCCATCTTGGAAGCTGCCCGCCGCCACGGCACACGCCATGTCCTCTTTGCCTCCTCCAGCGCCGTCTACGATCGCAACGCCCACTCCCCCATCGCGGAAACCGCCTCCGCCGCTACGCCGACGCAGGCCTATGCGGCATCCAAGCGAGCCGCCGAGATGGTTTGCAGCTCCTACGCCCACCAATTCGGCATGCACATCACGGTGTTCCGCTTCTTCAACGCCTACGGCATCCGCGGTCGCAAGGATTCCATCCCCATGCGTCTCATTCGCGATGTGCTGGAGGGCAACGAAATTAAGCTGCCGCCGCATGGCGGCATCGTGCGCGATTTTACTTACATCGAGGATATTCTGGAGGGGATGATGGCCGCCCTGAGCACGACCACCGTCAATCTCTCGGGCAATTCCTATGATCTGTTCAATATCGGACGCTCCAAGCCCGTCTCCATCGAGACCTTGGTACAAACCATCGCGTCCCATGTCGGACAGCCCGCCAACATCGTCCGCACGCTCTCCGGTTATCTGACCTTCGGCGAACAGCCCGAAATCTACGCCGACACGACCAAGCTGGAACGCGACCTCGCCTACTCCCCCGTCTGGGACTGTGAGGAAGCGCTGCCGAGTGTCATCGACTGGTTCCGCAGCCATTACCATGTGACGTTCGATATGTAAACCCCGAGCGCCACCCCCATTCGTGAATCCGTATCTCTACCGCCTCGCCAAATCCGCACTTTTCTGCCTCGATCCCGAGACAGCCCACCATCTCACGCTGACCGGGCTGAGATTCGCGGAAAAGCTGCACCTGCTCCCGCTCATCGCCGGCTCGCGCATCGACGATCCCGTCACCGTCATGGGGCTGCGCTTCCCCAACCGTGTCGGCTTAGCCGCCGGCATGGATAAGGAGGCCAACACCATCGCGGCCTTCGGACATCTCGGCTTCGGTTTCGTCGAGGTCGGCACGCTGACACCGCGCCCCCAACCGGGCAATCCCAAACCCCGGCTTTTCCGCTGCATCCCCCAGCAGGCCATCATCAACCACATGGGCATCAACAATCCGGGGGTCGACTGCGGGGTGGAGAACATTCGCAACACCCGCCGTTTTCAGGGGGTTCTGGGGGTCAACATCAGCAAGAACGAGTTTACCCCCAACCGCGAGGCACACCAGGATTATCTTGCCTGCCTGCGCGCTGTGTGGGATGTGGCCGATTATGTGACCATCAACTTCTCCTGCCCCAACGTTCCCAATCTCCAGGAACTGGCCAAAGCTGACTCAGCCGCCGATCTTCTCTCGCTGCTCAAGAGCGAGCAGTCCAATTTGGCGCATGAGACCGGGCGCTATGTGCCGCTGGTCATGAAGGTGTCTCCCGACATGCAGGAGGCGCAGATTACCGAATTAGCACACGTGTTCCTCGATTGCCAGCTCGACGGGCTCATCTGCACCAACACCACCACCTCCCGCACCGGGGTGGAGGGGCACCCGGCAGCCGGCGAAAGCGGCGGACTCTCCGGGAAACCCCTCTACAACCGTGCCAACGAAACACTCGAAGCCTTTGCGCAGCAGCTCGGGGGCGCCATACCCATCATCGGCGTGGGCGGCATCACCACGGCTGAGGACGCCGTCGCAAAGATCAAAGCCGGAGCCTCACTTGTGCAGCTCTACAGCGGCTTTATTTTCCACGGTCCGCCGCTGGTGCGCGATGCTGCGAGCGCCATTCGCACAGCCTGCGCCGAGATTTGAGTTTGCCAACGATGCGTTCATCTGCTACAATCCGACTAATCAAACCCTTATCCTGCCATCCCATGAAACACTCCCATTTGCTTTTCTCTCTGCTGGCCTGTTCCGTGACCTGTGCTGCAGCGGACAACGGCGGACAACCCACGCCGCCGCCCGCTGCTGACGCTGCTCCGGCGGCCGAAGCCGCTGCTGCACCGGAAACCATTGCCGACGGCAATATCGCCAAGAGTGAGGGAGCCAACATTGCCACCGATGCCACCCTGCGCCTGCGTCAGCGCATCGCCGAACTCGACAGCAAGCTGGCTCAGATCAGCAATCCGACGAGATCGTTGCGCAACACTTGTGCCAATGTGAAAAGACGTGTCACCGGCGATTTAGCCCGTGTTGACAAGCAGGCTCTCGAGATTGCCGATCTGCAGAAGAAGTTCAACGAGGCCGGTGCAGGAGACTACAACTTTGATCTGGTGCGGCCCGATGACCGCATGAAATATGTGCGCGACGGCGAAGCTGCCTACAAGGCCATGGTCGTTGACATGAAGGAGAAAAAGGGGAAGCGCAAGGTCGCGGGTATTGACAAATTCACGCTCATGAGCGAGCGCTACCAGGGCATTCCCGAGTACAAGCAAGCCTACGAGTGGTACCAAAAAACGCTGCGGGCTCTTGAGAAGAAGTGGAACAAGATGTTGGCCACTGAAAAACTCAAGCGCAGCAAATTGCAACCGGCGCAGAAAGAACGCCTCACCCAGAGTGATAATGAACAATACCAGCAACTGGAAGAGCAGTTTGAAGCCGACGGCGAAAAAATTGCGGCAGTGTGGTACAACCCCAACACGCGCAATGAGAAAATGCTCATTGAGTGCTGCTCCAAGGTCAAGGATGCCCTGATGCGCAGCGAAAAGACCAAGCTCGATGAATATGTCGGCGCCGTTCCTACCCTGTTGACTCAGTATTGGGAGGCGATGGACAAAGCGCGCAATGCGATGCTCAACGGAGATTTGGATGGCGCAGACAACATCCTCAAATCGGATCCGGTGTTCAAAATCATTCCCCGCCTGAAAAGCCAGCTGCTCCCCTCGGAATATCGTGACCCCCTGATGGCGCAGCACAAAGACATGAGCAATACCATCCGCACTCGCCAGCGCGACTATCTGCGTCTCAAGACCCAGCTGGAGCGCCACACCGGCATCTTGGATCGCTCCATTTCCAGCATGACGGCTCAGCTGGATGCGGCTTTTGACAGCATTCAGGCAGAGCTCGACCAAGACAACGGCGACACGACCCGCGAGGTCGTGAACGAAGAAGAGCCCAAGCCCGCCGAGGAGTCTGCACCCGCAGAAGAAGCGGCACCCGCCGAGGCTGCTCCTGCTGAAACGGAAGCAACTCCGGCCGAATGATGAAGTGGCTCACCCCGAAGCTGATACTCATTTGGGCGTGCAGCGCGCTCACTCCCCTTGCTGCTGCCCTGCCCCCGGCAATGACCGAGGCTTTTGAAGCCTACATCGCGTTGCCGGAGGCGCTGGCACCCATCCTGAATTCCGTTCAGGATCGGGAGACGGCCGATGCTGCCGCAGCCCTCCTGCACCAACAACTCAGCGCCATCCACCGCGCAGGCGAACAGCTGCAACGCATCGGGGAACTCAGCACCGAGCAAAAGCGCGAGGCAGAGCAACGCTACGCGCAGAGCATGCGCGAGCAATGGGCGCGCGTCTACGTCGAGATTTTTCGGCTTCAGAAGGTGCAGTGCTATTCCTCCCCCGCCTTCATCAAAGAATTCGGCATCATGACCATGATGCTTTCGCAATAATCGTTTCCGAGCATGAACAGGTTGTATCTTTTCCTGAGCCTTGCCTCGTTGTTGCTTCCTGCCCAAGCCGATGAGCTATCGGCTCCCGTCAGCACCGTTCGGGAGACCCCGGAGGCACCCGCACTGTCTCTGCCGGAGCAGCGCGTGCGCGCCGGCATTGTCCTGTTGGGGGAGCTGGATCAAGTGCTGGCCCGTGTCAATGACCACGACTCGGCAGAAGCCTCCGTGGCACCCGTCATGCGCCTGCTGGAAAGACTGCGCTATTGGGCACAATCCTTCACCGCTCTGCCTCCTCTGAGTGAGGAGGAACGCAGCCTCATGGAAGATCGCTACCTACCCGTCATCCGCAAACTCAACGAACGACTCCGCAATCAGGGCGAGCGACTCGCCGCCGCAGAGTACTACGGTTCGCACAAGCTGCCCGCCGCCCTAGTTCATTTGGCACTTCTCAACCAATAATGCGTGTCCTTCGATGAAATATGTTCCCTGCGTTCTGACATCGCTTCTCCTTTTTGCGCAACAACTTGCCGCCGATGAAGCG
>JBJEVL010000013.1:0-4477 GCA_051884335.1 Akkermansia sp.
AATGTGGCCACAGATGAACTTTTTGCGCAAACCACAAAAATTGGTGTTGACCCAAAAACAGGGCTCCTCCTCGTCCACGGCTGCGGAGGGAACGCGCGGGGGTGCTCCGCCCATACCGCAGCTTGCGGCACCGGGCAAGCGGCATTCCCGGAAACAAAAGGGCTGCGGCGTGTTCATCCGCAGCCCTTCGCGAGGTATTTTGAGTGGAGGCGAGGGGAATCGAACCCCTGTCCTGGACACTGTTGACGCAAGCATCTCCATGTTCAGACGCATTTTGCTGCTCTCGCCGGTGCTCCGCAATGCGTCAGCCTTGCACCAAGCCAGAAACCTGTGGATGTCGCGCCGCGCGCGGTTCCCCCGCACGGCACCAGCCTGCTGAGTGTTAAGCGGGGGGCTTAGCAGGTATCAGCCCGCGGCTTCGGCGCGTATCTTACGCAGCCATGGCGTATTCGTTTTGAGAATAGGCACTTAATGTTTTGAGCGGCTTTTAAGGTGGCCAGCCGTTCAACCACCACATGCAGCCGACGCCTCGAGTATTCAGTCGAAACCGGGACGCCCCCATGTCCTCCCCGAGCGATCCTGAAATCAAAAAACCGATTTCACATGCGGAAACCGGTTCTCCGAGTCTTGACCTTTCGGTGAGTACGCCCATGAGGATTCGAACCTCAAACCTTCTGATCCGTAGTCAGATGCTCTATCCAATTGAGCTATGGGCGCTTGTTTCTGCCGCACGCGCTTTCTGATCGGACTCTCACCCTTGACGGGCTCGCATCCGCGCCGGGCTTCCACCCTCACCGGACTCGCGCCCTTTCAGAAAACCGCCGTTGCGGTGCGCGCATTGTACAGGAACGATGGCGTGAAGTCAAGCTAAATTGATGAAGAAAATTGATTTTTTTTGATGACAGGCGCCTAGAGGACTGAAAATCAATGTATCCGCATCGCGCTGCCATCAGCCCAAACGGGATTCAAAATCCCCGTAGCCGAATCGGCGGGTGGTGTCAATGCGCCCGTCTGCCCGCAGCAGGGCAATGTCCGGGTGCGGCACGCCGTTGAAATGCGTTGTCTTGACGAGCGTGTAGTGAGTCATGTCGTCGAACACAAGCTCATCGCCCACGTGCAACTCCGCATCGAAAGAATAATCCCCCATCACATCGCCGGCCAGACAGGTGGGCGCCCCGATGCGGTAGCTGTGCGCCTTCTGCCCCGCTTCGGCACCCAGCTCATAGTGCACGCCCGGCAGTTGAACAGCGGGGTAGGTGGGGGCGGCACCCGCATCCTGAGCTCGGGCGCCGTCTGCGGGGCGCGCCAGAAAGAGCTCGGGACGGTAGGGCATTTCCAGCACATCGGGCATGTGCGCGGCAGCGCTGGCGTCGACGATGGCATGGCGGTAGCCCAGCGATTCAAAAATATCGAGCACGCGGGTGCGCAGCACCCCCGTGTGGATGAACCATGCCTCGCCGGGCTCCAAATAGACCTCGACATCATAGCGCTGCCGGATGTCGCGCACCAGCTCCGCGAGAGCTCGGCGATCGTAGTCCGGTTTGGTGATCCAGTGACCGCCGCCGAGATTGAGATAGCGCATGGAGGGAGCAGCCAGTAGGGCACCCCATTCCCGCTCAAAGGCTCGGAAGGTAGCGATGAGATCCTCGGCTCCCTGTTCGCAGAGCGTGTGGAGATGCAGGCCGCTCAGCCCATCGAGCAGGGAAGTGTCGCGGAGCTGCTCCGCCGGCACACCCAAGCGAGAGCCCGGAATACAGGGGTCGTACAAGGGAGTATGGCCGGTTGAGTGGCAGGGGTTGACGCGGAGCCCCGCGCGCAGCTCGCCGCTGCGCACGCGCGGATGCGCCAGCACCTGCTCGCGGTAGCGCTGCCACTGGGGCAGGCTGTTAAAATCGATGTGGTGGGCAAACGTCAACAGCTCCGCCAGCTCCTCCTCGCGGTAGGCCGGGGAATAAACCGCCACATGACCGCCCAAGTGCTGCGCTCCCAAACGCGCCTCGCAGAGCCCGCTGGCGCAGCAGCCCGCTGCATAGGGGCGCAGCAGGGGCAGGACGGAGGGCGAGCCGAAGGCTTTGAGGGCGACCAAAATGCGCGCACCGGAGGACTCGGCGAGCTCGCGGAGGAGGCGCGCATTGCGCTGCAACGCAAGGGCGGAGATGAGAAATTGCGCCACGGGAGATCACTTGCGCTTGCGCGTCTTTTTGGCCGATTTGTTGGCGGGTGCGGGAGCGGGTTTGGCAGCCGGAGCCGGCTCCGGCGCGACCTCCACGGCGGGTGTTGCGGCGGGCGGCAGGGCGCCGCTCAGCGGTTCCGTCACGGCGTTGTTGTCGAGTGCCGGCTCCTGCGGCTGCTCCTGAGCCTGCAGGCTTGCCTGAACAGCCTGAATGGCAGGAACCAAAGCATCGAAGCAGCGCTTGGTGTCAAACTTGACATCCAAACGCTCGTTTGCAGCATTGACCTGTTGGCAGATACGGGCGGCCAGCACCCACTCGGCATAGGCCTCCTTGCTGCGCCCGAAGGAGTTGTCGAGATTGCCCAACGCCGTGAGCAGCTTGGCATAGGAAATGGCCATCTCCGGGGTCAGTGTCTTGAGCTTCTGTGCCAGCTCCTGCCCCTTGAGGTAGGTGCTGCGCGCTTCCTCGGGATCGTCGGCGTAGCGCTGGCAGTCGCCCAGACAACGCAGCGAATCAATCAGGTCGCGAGCGGCGCGCGACAGCTCGACCGAAGGCTCCTTCGCCGATTCGCCCTCCGGAGCCTCGGTGGGGGCGCAGGCATCGTAGACCGACTGCGCCAGCTCCAGCGCCTTCTCGTAGTGCGGCAAGGCGTCGCCCGCCTTGTTCTGAGCCAACAGGCAGGCGCCGAGCCCACTTTCCAAATCGTTGCAGGCGCGCGTTCCCTCCGTCGCACTCCGATACTCCTCGGGCAGGGCGCTATAATCGCTCATGGCACGCTTGTACAGCTCCTCCGCCTTGGCATAGGCTCCCAGATCGAGGGTGGTTTTGGCAATGAGCTGCGACAGATTGGCGCGTTCGATGCCGGACTCGCCGGTCTGCTCCAGCGCGCTGTAGTAGGTCTCCATCTTCTCCAAAAGAATCTTGACCTCGGCGTTGAGGGCGGGGTAGAGGGCGACATCGCTTGTCTTGGCGGCCAAAACATACAGCGCTTCGTGGTACAGATCCTCGCGAGCCTGCTCCCGGTGCGCAGCAGCCTCTGCGGCCTTAGCGGCCTCCTCGGCGGCGGGATCCGGCTGGGGGGCTCCCGGGGTGGCATCCTGTTCCGAATCGTGGCAGGCAGACAGGCAAAGAGCGGAAAGAATTCCCAGCGAAGCGCAGCGCAGAGTGCGCGTGAAGAAAAACGGAGAAGCAGACATACCCCGCCATTCTGCGCGGTGCTCAGCCCGCCGTCAAGCTCATTCCGGGGCATACCCGTCAATTCAACCGCCGGAGAAGAGCACTCTGTTTGCGTGGGAAAGAGCCTTTTTCCGCGTTGCTCCTTCGGGATGAAAGTTTTTTTGCAGATAATGCAAGTTTTGGCTTGTCTTATCCGCTGCGCTTCGGCTACAATAAAGAGCACCGAGATAACATGAAACACCTTTCCCTTTTCAAGCATATGGCTCTTGCCTGCGGCCTTGCTGCAAGCGTCTCTCTCGTTTCTTCCTGCACGGGGCATGTGTCCCCCTCCGTCAAGAGCAAGCAGCTGGCGGACAGCTCGGCTGTGACGGTGTACAGCACGAATGATTCGTCCTCGGCTCGCAGTCGTGTCTGCGATGAGGCCGGTCCCATCCCCGAGACAACCGGGCGCGCTCTGCAGATTTGGTTGGAGAACTCGACCGTTAAGAATTTTTCCTACGCTTACCCGCAGTATTACATCACGCTGACCAATCCGCGTACGGGCAGCCAGTCCGTGTGGGGTATCTGTTCGGACGGTCAGGGCAATTTGGTCGGTTTGCTGATTCCCCGCAACGGGGTTGCCGCGTGGGATCTCCCCTTCATCGGCTCCTACAAGATGTATGTGTGCGACACGCCGCAGCGCAAGATTCTCAGCGACACCATCATGGAGTCTCTGGCCGATGCCGGGTATGATAAGTTCCGTTTGGATGCTCGCCGCGCCAAGGGTTTGACTCAGGAGCAGTACCTGATTTCCAAGCCGCTGACGGATGCAGAGAAGGCTCGCCTGGCCGAGCTGAAGGCTCAGGAGGAGGCTGCTGCCAAGGCTGCTGAGGAGGCGGCCAAGGCCAAGGTCGAGGCAGAGGCTGCGGCTTCCGCTGCTGCTGCGAGCGCTGATCCGGACAGCAGTGCTTCCGAGGAAGAAGAGGAGGACAGCAGCGATGACAGCTCCGAGAGCGAGACGGAGGGCGAATCCGCTGCGGATGAGGATGCCGGCGCCGGTGATGATGACTTTTAATCACGGCTGACAGCCAATCGTAGATTGTTCACGGGGGTGTTGCAGCATCGCCTGCGGCACCCCCGCTTCCTTT
>JBJEVL010000014.1:0-1814 GCA_051884335.1 Akkermansia sp.
GGCAGGCGCGTGCTCCTGCTTGTCAAGGCGGGGGAGGCTGTGCTACACTGGGGGCATGAAGGAAATTGTCTACGAGGGTCGCTTCCTCACGATGGCCAAGGAGGGACGCTGGGAGTTCTGCGAGCGGGTGCGCAACACGGCGGCGGTGATGGTGTTTGCCTGCACGCCCGAGGGCAGGGTGCTGCTGGTGGAGGAGTTTCGCCCGCCCATCGGGCGGCGCTGCCTCTGCTTCCCGGCGGGGCTGAGCGGCGACGAGGGACCGGAGTCGGATGAGGCGGCCGCGCGCCGCGAGCTGCTGGAGGAGACGGGCTACGCGGCAGACGCGATGGAGTATTTGTTCACCGGCCCCAGCTCGCCGGGCATGAGCTCGGAGACGCTGCATTTCTACCGCGCGACGGGGCTGCGCCGCGTGGGGCTGGGGGGCGGCGTGGAGAACGAGCGGATTGCCGTGGTGGAGCTGCCGCTGCGGGACATCGACGCCGCGCTGGCTGCCAAGCAGGCGGAGGGCGTGGCGCTCGACCCGCGCATCTACACGGGGCTCTACTTCCTGCTGCACGCCGGGGCGGGGAGCTGAGGGGGGGGGTAGCAACACAGCGGCGGAAGCCGTTGCGGGCTGTCGGGAGCGAGGGCGTTGTGTTTGCCGTGTGCAGGGCTATCAACGCTGTACGGAAAAGACTTGACTTGTTACCCCGTCTTTGATACGCTGCCGCGCGTTATGGCAAAAGTTCCCGTTATCCAGCTTCGTAAAGGTCACGCCGTGAACTACAACGGCGACATCTGCATTGTGCGCGAGAGCCAGCTCAAGACGCCCCCCCGCATGGCTTCCTATGTGCAGATGACGATCCGCAGCATCGCCTCCGGCAAGGACTACAACCTGCGTCTGACCTCCAACGATTTCCTCGAGGGTGTGATGCTCACGCGTCAGGAGATGGAGTTCTCCTATGTCGACGGCATGGGCTACCACTTCCTCAACACCGAGACCTACGAGGATGTCTGCGTGCCCGAGGACATTGTCGAACCCGTCAAGCTCTACCTCATCGAGGGCAACAGCTATGTGCTGCTCTTCACGGACGAGGTCGCCTGCTCCATCGAGCTGCCCGCCGCCATCACCATGGAAGTGGCTGAGGCTCCCGAGGGCGTCAAGGGCAACTCCGCCAACAATGTCTACAAGAGCGCCACGATGACAACGGGGCTGGTGGTGCAGGTTCCCCTGTTCATCAACCCGGGGCAGCGCATCTCGGTCAAGACCGAGGACGGCAGCTATCTGGGTCGCGTGAACGACTGATCGTTCCGACACAGCGCTTTTCGCAAACGCACGGCAGAAGCCGTGCGTTTTTTTTATCGAGCGACAGGTAGGGCGAAAATGCCTTGTCCGCTGCGGCGAACGGATGACGCCGTGTCAGGAGTAACAGTATTTCCAATGCTGTAGCAAGAAAAAATAACAAAAAAGTTGAAGAAACAGCCTTTTATAAACTGAATCCCCCTCTTTGCTGTCGGGTTTATTTTGATGTAGCGCATTCAGAATGAACCTTGTTCCCTGCTACAGCATTGGAAATGCTGTAAGTTCCCTCCCGGAGAAGTATCTAACATCCCTTCTCTGAAACCTAACATGAAGAAATCATTATTTGTAATGTCCCTGCTGGTGGCGGCCGTTCCGGCTGCGCTCGCTGAGGGCGGAAACGAGAGCAACGGGGCATCGAACCAGGAGAATGCGCAGGTGACTCCCGAGGTCGGCAGCGAAGGTGCAGGCTCCGGCGTTAGCGGCGAAAGCGGCAGCGGCGAAAGCGGCAGCGGTGAAAGCGGCAGCGGTGAAA
>JBJEVL010000014.1:1914-4423 GCA_051884335.1 Akkermansia sp.
GAAAGCGGCAGCGGCGAAAGCGGCAGCGGTGAAAGCGGCAGCGGTGAAAGCGGCAGCGGCGATACGGGTGACACGGGTGACACGGGTGACACCGGCGATGGAGATGTGCCTGTTCCTGCTCCTGAGGTTCCTCGTGAGTTCGCCGCCATGGCTGCGGCCAACTGGGGTATCTTCCACTCCTCTCAGGCTTTCACGGATGCCGTCAAGGCGAACCGCTGCGCGGCTTCTGCCAAGGGCATTCAGGGGACGGCTGTTTGGGCATCGGCCTACGGTCAGAGCGCGGAAATTTCCGATGTGGCGGATTTCCGCATCTTCGGCGGTGCGGTCGGTGTCGAGCATGCTTTCCTGAAGGATGCGCTGGTCATCGGCGTTGCCGGCGGCTATGACGAGGGCAAGGTGAAGCCCGAAGGGACAAGCGACATCGACCAGAAGAATGCTCACGCAGCGCTTTACGGGCGCTATGCCCGTCCCGTCGGTGCTTCTGATGCGTTGATTCTGGACTGGAGCGCTGCCTATGGCCACACGAAGTCCGAGTTCACGGTATTCGATGAGAGCATCGACTGGAAGCAGAACAGCATGCAGCTCGACGCCCAACTGACCTACAAGCACAGCATGTCGGAGCGTACAGCGGCCTCTGCTTTCGCCGGGCTGTCGTACTTCAAGGCTGAATCGGCCACCGTTGTGCATCATTATCAGGTCAGCGATCTGCAGAACCTGCGCGCTCAGGTCGGCCTCGGCCTCTGCCATGCGCTGACGGACAAGACCTCCGTCGGGCTGCAGATTGCTGCCTACCACGATCTTGTTCGCGACAATCCCGAGTTCCGCATTGCTGAAGCGGATCTCCGCGTCAGCGGCGGTCGTCCCGGTCGCATCGGCGGCAAGGTGGGTGTGGGCGCAGCGCATCAGTTGACGGAGTCGGTGACGCTGCGCGCGGCCTACAGCTTCGAGTGCGCGGAGGATCTGACCTCCCACAGCGCCAACGCCGGCGCAGTCATCAAGTTCTGACGGTAGTAGCTCCCCCGTCAGGAAACAGGCGGGCGCTCCTCCATGCGGGGGAGCGCCTTTTGCTGCGCCGTGCTGCCGGCGATACCGTGCTGCCGGCAAGAATGAAAAAACTCAGCCGGCGGGGTGCTCGTCGGCCAAAATGCCCTGCAACTGGCGGTGGGCGTAGTGCAGGCGCGAGCGCAGCGTGCCCTCCGAGATGTTGATGATTTTGGCAATCTCGGGGTAGGAGAGCCCTTGGATGTCGCAGAGGTTGATGACCTCCTGGTGGGCGGGGGAGAGCTGCGTGATGGCGTGCGCCAGCTTGCGGCGCAGGTCAGCGATGTGCGCCTTGCGGACGGGGTCGGCATCGAGCCCCTTGTCGGCCAGCTCGGTGTCCTTCTCAAGCGGGTTGCCGTTCTCGTCGTTGTCGAGGCTGTAGGCGTGCTCGCGCTTGCGCTTGCGCAGGAAGTTGCGCGCCTGATTGAGCGCGATGGAGTAGAGCCAGGTGTAGAAGCTGCTGTTGCCCTTGAAGTAGCGCAGAGAATGAAAAGCCTTGAGGAAGGATTCCTGCGCCACGTCGTAGGCGTCCGCCTCGCTGTTGAGCATCTGGATGAGCATGCCGTTGAGCTTGCGGCTGTGGCGACGCACGAGCTCATCGTAGGCGCGCGTTTTGCCCGCGAGCGTGCCGGCGATGAGTTCCTCATCGCTTTGCTCGCTGTAGGCTGTCGGAGGCTGTTCGTTCATGACCGTGGGTTGGGGTAGTCGGGGTTGGGGTGAGAAACAGCCGGCGGAGGCACGCGCGCGTCGCCCGTCGCTGCCCGTTTACACAGGCAGCGAGTAGGAGCGACCGTCGCGACCCTCAAACCAGTTGATGAACGCGACGTTGACGGTGGTGTAGCCGCCGGGGGTGGGATAATTCCCGCTGAAGTACCAATCGCCGCAGGGACCTTCGATGGCTTCGTGCAGTCCCTCGAGGCTCTGGTAGATGACCTGCACCTCGCAACGGGCGTTGTCGGGGGTGACCAGTCGCGCGATCTCAGCGGTGATTTCGTCGTCGGTGAAGGGGGAGTAGATCTGCTTGACGGGGTTGGTGCGCTCGGCAACGGGCAGGGTGAGCTGGTGCTTGCACTCGTTGTAGACGCTGGTGATGTAGTCGTACATGCCGCGCCGCTTGAGCAGGGAAATCGCCGCTTGGAAGGCGATGAACTTGCCCAGCTCGCTCATGTCGATGCCGTAGCAGTCGGGGTAGCGAATCTGCGGCGCGCTGGAGACGATGACCAGCTTGCGCGCTCCCGTGCGCGCCAGCAGGCGCAGCAGCGAGGTGCGCAGCGTGGTGCCGCGCACGATGGAATCGTCGATGGCGACAAGCACCTCGTCCTCGCCCATGGCGCCGAAGGTGAGATCGTAGACCTGCGAGACCATCTGCCCTCGGTTGGATTCCTGGGCGATGAAGGTGCGCAGCTTGATGTCCTTGTGGACGATTTTCTCGGCGCGCGGCCAGCGGCGCAGGATGAGCTCGTCGATG
>JBJEVL010000015.1:0-4418 GCA_051884335.1 Akkermansia sp.
TGTTGATTTTATGACATTATAACGCGTCATATTCCCCAATGCGTTTGCCCTGTGCCGGATGATGGCGGGGATTGACTTGTTGCCGCTTTTCTGCTGTAATGGGCGCGTGTCGGAAAGTGCCGCCAGCTATTTCTTTTTCGGCAGCGACGAGGGTGCCGCTGCCGTAGCGGCGCAGGCTTGCTACGCCGAGTTGACGGCGGGGGATGAGGGCTGGGGCAACGAGCAGATTGACGGCACGGCGGCCACGGTGGATGAGGCGCGGGAGATTCTGCGCCGCACCATCAGCGGCCTGCAAATGTTCAACATGTTCGGCGGGCGCAAGGTCGTGTGGCTCAAGGGGGCGAATTTTTTGGGCGACACACCGCAGGGGGCGCGCAGCGAGGCGGTGCAGGCGGGCTTGGAGAAGCTGGTGAGCTGTCTGGAGGCGCTGCCGGAGAACACCTTTTTTGTGCTGAGCGCGGGCGAGGTCGACAAGCGGCGCAGCTTCTTCAAGCGGCTGAACGCCCTGTGCGCCGCACGCGAGTTTTCCAAAATCGACATCTCCAAGCCGGGCTGGGAGGGCGAGCTGCAAATGCTGGTGCTCGCCAAGGCCAAGCCGCTGGGGCTGCTCTTTGACAACGCTGCGCTCGACCTCTTCATCCACCGCGTCAACGAGAGCACGCGCCAAGTGCTCAACGAGCTGAGCAAGCTCGATGTGTATCTGGGGCCGGAGCGGCGCCGCGTGGAGCTGCGCGATGTGGAGCTCATGGTGCCGGTGTCGCGCAGCGGCGTCATTTTCGAGATTTCGCGCGCGGTGGAGCAGGGGGATTGCCGCCGCGCCGTGCATTTGGTCAACGAGCAGCTGGCGCGCGGCGAACAGGCGGTGAGCATCATGCGCGCGGCGCTGGTGCCCACGGTGCGCAACCGCTACTGCGCCCGCCTGCTCATGGATACCTACAAACTCGATGCGGGCAATTACCGCGCCTTCGAGAGCGCCCTGCAACGCCTGCCCGCTGCCGCGCGCAAGTTGCTGCCGCTCAAGAAAGACGGCACGCCCAACGCCTACAGCCTGTTCAACGCCGCCAAGAGCTGCGGGCGGCTGCGGGCGGACAAAGCGCGCCGCAACCTGCGGGCCTGCGCAGCGGCGGATCGGCAGTTGGTCTCGGGCAGTGCCGATCCGCGGGACTTGCTCCACAAGCTGCTCGTGGCGCTCACGGCATAGGCTTATGGGGGACATCGGAACAGCGTTCGACGTGCTGGTCATCGGCGCGGGGCATGCGGGCATCGAGGCGGCGCTGGCGGCGGCGCGTCTGGGTGGTCAGGTGGCGCTGCTGACGCACAACCTCGACACCATCGGCCAAATGAGCTGCAACCCCGCCATCGGCGGGCTCGGCAAAGGACATATCGTGCGCGAAATCGACGCGCTGGGCGGGGCGATGGGGCTCAACACGGATGCCACCGCCGTGCAATTCCGCATGCTCAACGCCGCCAAGGGACCCGGCGTGCGCGCCCCCCGCGCCCAGTGTGACAAACTGGCCTATCGCGCGCGCATGAAATATGTGCTGGAGACAACGCCGCGCCTGCGGCTCTTTCAGGGAGATGTGGCGGAGCTGCTGACCGCGGACGGTCGCATCGCCGGGGTCGAGACGACCTGGGGGCAGCGCTTCCGCGCCCGCGCCGTGGTGCTGTGCAGCGGCACCTTCCTGCGCGGCCTGCTGCATGTGGGCATGGAGCACCTGCCCGGCGGGCGCTTGGGCTGCCCGCCCAGCGGGCTCTCGGCCTCGCTGGCCAAGCTGGGCTTCCCCCTGGCGCGCTTCAAGACGGGCACCAGCCCGCGCATCCGGGGGCGCAGCATCGACTTTGCCGCGCTGGACCGGCAGGCGGGGGACGATCCGCCGCCGCTCTTCTCCGACCGCTCGCGCCGCGAGCTGCGGCGCGATACCGAGCCGCACTGCACCCTCAACCACTGGGCGGAGCCCGGCTTCACCCTGCGGCAGCTCCCCTGCGCCATCACCTACACCAACCCGACGACGCACGACATCATCCGCGCCAACCTCGCCCACAGCCCGCTCTACGGCGGCGTCATCGAGGGCACGGGGCCGCGCTACTGCCCGAGCATCGAGGACAAGGTGGTGCGCTTTGCCGACCGCGAGCGGCACCAAATCTTCATCGAGCCCGAGGGGCGCAGCACGGACGAGTACTACCTCAACGGGCTCTCCAGCAGCCTGCCCTACGCCGTGCAGTGCGCGCTGGTGCGCAGCATCCCCGGCCTGGAGCGCGCGGAGCTGATCCGCCCCGGCTACGCGGTGGAGTACGACTATGTGGTGCCCACGGAGCTGCTGCCCACGTTGGAGACCAAGCGCGTGCGCGGGCTCTACTTCGCCGGGCAGATCAACGGCACGAGCGGCTACGAAGAGGCCGCGGGGCAGGGGCTGCTGGCGGGCGCCAACGCCATGCTTGCGCTGCGCGGCGACGAGCCGCTGGTGCTGCGCCGCGACCAGGCCTATCTGGGCGTGATGGTCGACGATTTGGTGACGAAAGGCACCGACGAACCCTACCGCATGTTCACCAGCCGCGCCGAGATGCGCCTGCTGCTGCGGCAGGACAACGCTGATCTGCGCCTCAGCCCCCTCGCCGCCCGCTGCGGACTGGTGAGCCCCGAGCAGGGAGCCGCCGCCGAGGCGCGCGCGCGCGCCATCGCGGAGGGCGTGGAGCGCGTGCGCCGCGAGAAGCACGAAGGCATCGCGCTCGACCTCTGGCTGCGCCGCGCCGGGCACGGCTGGCAGGACCTGCCGCCCGACAAACGCGCTCTCTTCCCCCCCGAGCTCTGGGAGCCCATTGCCATCGACATCACCTACGCCGGGCACATCGAGCGCATGCGCATCGCCGCCGCGCGCCAGCAGCGGCAGGAGGACAAACCCATCCCCCCCGGCTGCGACTACGACGCCATCCCCGCCATGAAAACCGAAGCGCGCCAGCGCTTCGCCCGCGTGCGTCCCACCACCGTCGGGCAGGCGGCGCGCATCCCCGGCATCACCCCGGCGGACATCGCCCTACTGCTCGTCTGGCTGCGCAAGCTGCAACACCGCGCCGACACCGCCCCCTGAACAAGGGGTATGCCCGCGCCTGTTGTCATACATTCACGCACCCTTATTCCAAAAAACGCGCGTTTCTTGGAATAAGGAACTGCATCACACATCTTTATTCCGCTTGAGAGGAATAAGGAGCGCCCCGCCGATGCCGCGGAGGGCAGGGGCGGGGCGACAGGGGGCAGGCGCGTGCGGCGGGCGTCAGCAGTAGCGCGTCAGCACATATTGCAGGATGCCGCCGGCGCGGAAGTATTCTTTCTCGATGGGCGTGTCCAGGCGCACGATGACCGGCAGCTCGAAGGGGGCGGCGCCCGCGGGTTGCACCGTGAGGGTGGCGGTGGCGCGCGGCGGCATGTCGTCCGACAGCCCGGTGAGCGAGAAGGTGGCATCCTTCAGCCCGCGCACGCGCTCGTAGTCCGCCGGGTCGGCGAAGTTGAGCGGCAGCACGCCCATGCCGATGAGGTTGCTGCGGTGGATGCGCTCGAAGCTCTTGGTGATGACGGCGCGCACCCCCAGCAGGGAGGTGCCCTTGGCGGCCCAGTCGCGGCTGGAGCCCATGCCGTAGTCCTCGCCGCCGATGATGATGGTTGGCACGCCGTCCTCCTTGTAAGCCATGCCCGCATCGTAGATGAAGGTGGGCGTGCCGCAGGGGGCGTCGATGGCGCAGTCGGGCGCGCTGACGGGGCGCTCGCCGAAGTAGAGCGTGTAGCCGCCCTCGATGCCCTCGGTCAGCAGGTTCTTGATGCGCACATTGGCAAAGGTGCCGCGCGCCATGACGAGGTCGTTGCCGCGGCGCGAGCCGAAGGTGTTGAAGTCGCGCGGGGCGATGCCGCGCGCTGCGAGGAACTGCCCCGCCGGCCCCGTGGCCTTGATGGCTCCGGCGGGCGAGATGTGGTCGGTGGTCACGCTGTCGCCGAAGATGCCCAGCGGGCGGGCGCCGATGATGTCGGTGATGGGGCGCTTGCTGCCGTCAAAACCGTCGAAGAAAGGCGGGCGGTGGATGTAGGACGAGTCGGGGTTCCACGCGAAGGTGGCGCCCGTGGGGGCGCTGACGCCGTCCCACTCGGCTACATGGTCGGCGTAGCAGCGGGTGTAGTCGGCGGGGGTAGCGGCCTTGGCCTGAGCGGCGGCGATCTCGCTGCCCGTGGGCCAGATGTCGCGCAGGTAGACGGGGCTGCCGTCCGCGGCGGTGCCGAGCGGCTCGGTGTTCATGTCGATGTCCACGCGTCCCGCCAGCGCAAAGGCGATGACGAGCGGCGGCGACATGAGGAAGTTGGCCTTGACGTGCGGGTGGATGCGCGCCTCGAAGTTGCGGTTGCCGGAGAGCACGGAGCAGGAGACGAGCTTGTG
>JBJEVL010000016.1:0-4401 GCA_051884335.1 Akkermansia sp.
CGTGGGCGCCGCCATCGCCATTAAGACGGGCTGCACCAAGGCTGCCGACGCCGCCGAGGCCATCGGCGAGGGTCTGCAGAGCTTCTGCATCCCCGGCTCCGTGGCCGACGACCGCAAGGTGGGTCTGGGCCACGGCAACCTCGCCGCCATGCTGCTGCGCGAGGAGACCGAGTGCTTCTGCTTCCTCGCGGGTCACGAGTCCTTCGCCGCCGCTGAGGGCGCCATCGGCATCGCCCGCTCCGCCAACAAGGTGCGCCAGAAGCCGCTGCGCGTCATCCTCAACGGCCTGGGCAAGGACGCCGCCTACATCATCTCCCGCATCAACGGTTTCACCTACTGCCAGACCAAGTTCGACTACAGCACGGGCAAGGTGGAGGTGGTGAAGAAGACCGCCTTCTCCGACGGCGAGCGCTCCAAGGTCAACTGCTACGGCGCTGACGACGTGCGCGAGGGTGTGGCCATCATGTGGCTGGAGGGTGTGGATGTGTCCATCACCGGCAACTCCACCAACCCCACCCGCTTCCAGCACCCCGTGGCCGGCACCTACAAGAAGGAGTGCCAGCTCAAGGGCAAGAAGTATTTCTCCGTGGCCTCCGGCGGCGGCACGGGTCGCACCCTGCACCCCGACAACATGGCGGCCGGTCCCGCCTCCTACGGCTTCACCGACACGCTGGGCCGCATGCACAGCGATGCGCAGTTCGCCGGCTCTTCCTCCGTGCCCGCGCACGTGGAGATGATGGGTCTCATCGGCATGGGCAACAACCCCATGGTCGGCGCGACCGTCTCCGTGGCCGTGGCCGTGGAAGAGGCGATGAGCAAGTAAGGCTCCGCCCCTCGGCAATGCCTTCCGTTCCCCCTGTGCGGCGCTCCGCGCAGGGGGAACGTGCTTGGCACGGGCCGCGCGCGTCCCGCGCCGGCGGACACTCTGTCCGCCCCGCCGCTCCGCGCCGTCGCGTGCTCCCGCCACCCCCGCGCTACCGGGTGCTCCCGCACCGCCGCTCCGCCCGTCGGGCGCTCCCGCCCTCCCCGCACCGGAGGGGAATAAAACTTGACAGGAACCACTCTTACCGCTAAAAACTCCGCATGCGCATTGTCATGATGGCTACGGGGGATATCGCTATCCCCTCCTTTCACGCCTTGGAACGCACGGGGCAGTTGGTGGCGCTCGTCACCCAGCCCGACCGCCCCGTGGGGCGGCACCAGACCCTGACCCCGCCCCGCATCAAGACCTGCGCGCAGGAGGCGGGCATCCCCGTGCTCCAGCCCGAGAAGATGCGCGACCCCGCCGCCGTGGAGGAGCTGCGCCGCTGCGAGCCCGACCTCATCATCGTCATGGCCTACGGGCAGATTCTCCCCCAGAGCGTCATCGACCTTCCCCGGCTGGCCATCATCAACGCCCACGCCTCGCTGCTGCCGCGCCACCGCGGCGCCGCCTGCATCCAAGCTGCTATCGAGGCGGGCGACGACGAGACGGGCGTCACCATCATGCACGTGGTGCGGCAGCTCGATGCCGGCGACATCATCTGCTGCCGCAAGCTGCCGCTGCGCGGGCGCGAGACCGCCGAGTCGCTGCACGATGACCTCGCCGCCCTCGCTCCCGCCGCCCTGCTGGAGGCGCTGGAGATTCTGCGCAGCGGGCGTGATGCCCAAGTGCGCCGCGAGCAGGACGAGAGCCTCTCCACCTACGCCCCCAAGCTGCAGCGCGCGGACGGGCAAATCGACTGGCACCAGCCCGCCTTCCAAGTGGCGCGCAAGATCCGCGCCTACCACAGCTGGCCCGGCACCTACACCATCTACCCCAGCGTCAAGAGCGGCACCGACAAGCTGCTGAAGATTTTCCCGCCCATCGACCTCTTCTCCGGCATCAAGAAGCCGGCGGATGCCGTGCCCGGCATGGTGCTCGATGCCGGCCCGGACGGCATGCTCGTCTCCTGCGGCGGGCCGCACGGCGGCGCGGTGCGCATCATGACCATGCAGCCCACGGGCGCGCGCAAAATGAACGCCGAGAGCTTTTTCGCCGGGCACAAAATCCCCGTGGGCTCCATCCTCGGCTTGCCCGAGCAGCCCTCCCGGGTCGGATAACCTGCCTTTTGCCCGGAGCGCGCAAAGTTGATTGACAGGGAAGGGCGGGGGTGGTAGTGTCTATCGTGAGGGTTCGCTGCGCGGAACGCTCGATGCTTTTTACCGAACAGAGACATGATACGCATTAAATACATCACCCGCATGATGACCGTGGGCGCGGAGCCTTTTCGCTGGGGAGACTGCCTGTTCATCGCCGATGCGGCCTGTACGGACTACGATTGGCTGCTGGTCTATGATGAGATGCCGCGCTCCGTCGGCACCATCAGCGGGGAGGCGGAGCCCCTGCGCTGCCCGCCCGAGCGCACGATTCTCGTGACGGTGGAGCCGCCCAGCATCAAGATTTACCCGAGGCTCTTCACCCGCCAGTTCGGCTATGTCCTGACGACCCATCAGAAGCGTTTTTTGCCGCACCGGCACCATCGCATCGGGCAGGGATGCCTGCACTGGATGGCCGATTACCCGATGGACGAGGTGCTCGCCATGCCGGAGTACCCGAAGAGCAAGCTGATCGCGACGGTGTGTTCCTCCAAGCAGCAGAAACACACCCAGCACTACCGCCGCTATGTGCTGACCAAGTATCTTGCGGAACAGCTGCCGGAGTTTGACTGGTTCGGCCGCGGCGTGCGGGATCTCAACCGCAAATACGAGGCGCTCAACGACTACAAGTACCACGTCGCGGTGGAAAATTACATCAACGATGACCACTGGACGGACAAAATCTCTGACCCGATTCTGGGGCTCTGCCTGACTTTTTATGCCGGGGATCCCAAGTTGGGCGAGCTGCTGCCCCCGGAGAGTTTTATTCCCATCCCGGCGGATAACCCGCCCGAGGCGCTGCGCATCATCCGCGAGGCGATCGCCAACAACGAGTACGAGAAGCGCCTGCCGGCCATTCGCGAGGCGCGGCGGCTCATCGTCACCCGCTACAACATGTTCGCTCGCGTCGCTGAGTTGATTCACGAGCACATGGCCAATCCGGAGTCGGCGCAGGATGCCGTCGTCCCCGGTTTGAAGCTGTGCGGGCGGCATCGCCTGCGCCGCCGTCCTCTGCACGCCCTGGCCGAGGCGGTGCAGCTCGCCGATTACAAGCTGCACGCTCTTCTCGCCCCGGGTAAGCACTGAGCGGCGCGCCGCCGAGGGCGGGGCTCGCGCAGGCATCGCAAGGCGTTGAATCGACGAAAAACCGAAGAAGAATCTTGACAGGACATCGACTTCGACATAGCATGTAGGCATGAGTGAGTCAGCTCCGGTCAACATCCTTTGCCTCAAGTGGGGAACCCGCTACCCCGCCTCCTACACCAACATTCTGTACCATTCGGTCAGGCGGCACCTGCATCGACCGTTCCGCTTCGTGTGCGCCACGGATGATCCGACCGGTTTGGATGAGGGGATCGATGCCGTCCCCCTGCCGCCGAACCCCGGCTATCCGGAGAAACACTGGCCGTGCATCTTTGCCAAGTTGGCCATTTATCAGGACGGTTACGCACAGTTGCAGGGTCCCACTCTGTTTTTGGATGTCGATGTCGTCATCATGAACGACATTGACTGCTTCTTCGACTACCTGCCGGGGAAGAACTGCATGATCCACAATTGGATCGAGTGGCACAAGACCATCTTCCGCAAGCGTCCCTTCATCGGCAACTCGTCGATTTTCCGCTTTGAGGCGGGCAAGAGCGGCTATGTGTATGAGACCTTCCTGCGCGAGTTCAAGGAGGCCAACGACCACGCGCTCTACCCCACCGAGCAGGCTTACATGACCCACGCTCTGGGAGAGGTGCATTGGTGGCCCGAGGAATGGGCGCGCAGCTTCAAGCGCACATGCCGCCCCATCTTCCCGCTCAACCTCATTCAGACACCGGCGGAGCCCGACACCAGGATCCTCGTCTTTCACGGCGCTCCGGATCCCGACCAGGCGATTGCGGGCTTTGACGACGGCAAGAAGCACCACCGCGTGTTGCCCTGCCCGTGGATTAAGAAATATTGGTGCGAGGATCCGAACAAGGACTAACAGGGAGCTCTGTTGCCGCAGTATCGTGTTGCAGCGAGCGCTGCGGCAACGCCGCTGCCTGTGTCCGGTAGCCACTGATGCGCGCGCGAGAACATGCGGTCGGAATCTCTGCCGGAATACCGGGCGGAGCCGTGAGCAGGAAGTGTCTTTTCGTCATTTTTCTCCTTGACCTGTATGGTGGGTCGGTATACAGTCACTCATAACAGATACCCCGAGTGCGCATGAAAGGAATTGTTTTGGCCGGCGGAAGCGGTACCCGCCTTTACCCCATCACCAAGGGGGTGAGTAAGCAGCTGTTGCCCATCTTCGAC
>JBJEVL010000017.1:0-4382 GCA_051884335.1 Akkermansia sp.
CGCAGCGCTCGGCTTCTTCCGCCGGGGAGGGCAGGAAGGGGCGCGCGGGCAGGTGGGCATAGCGCAGGTCGCAGGGGGCTTTCAGCTCGCGCAGGGCGATGCGCCGCGCGGGCGGCAGCGCGGCGTCCGCGCGGCTGTCGTTGAAGGAGCTCTCGCTCATCCGCGCGGAGCCCAGGCGGGCGCAGTCCACATCGGCATAGATGAGCCCGCCGCCCATGGCGAAGCGCGTGTTCTCCGCCGCCAAACGCCCGTTGTCGGCGATGAGGGCGTGCCCGCTGTAGACGACATCCTGCGAGCTTTCGCCGGGGCCGACGGAGGAAAAGACGTACGCCGCGAGGCAGCGCGCGCTCTGCTGCGCCACCAGCGCGCGGCGGTAGGGGGCTTTGCCCGCCAGCTCGTCGCTGGCCGAGGGGTTGAAGATGACGCGCGCGCCTTGCAGCGCCAGTCGGCTGCTGGGCGGGGAGACGCTCCACAAATCCTCGCAGATTTCGATGCCGAAGCAGAGCTCATCGCGGTCGGCAAAGAGCAGGTCGGTGCCGATGGGCACCTCGCCGAAGCCGGGCAGCTCCACGCTGCGCACGCTCAGCTCGCGGGCGGGGCGGAACTGGCGCTGCTCGTAGAACTCGCGGTAGTTGGGCAGGATGCTCTTGGGCACCAGCCCCAGCACCTGCCCGCGGTGCAGCACCGCCGCCACGTTGAAGAGCGCGTCCTGCACCGCCAGCGGCAGGTTGACGATGATGACCGGCTCGAGCCCGGCGGTTTCGGTGACCAGCGTGGCGAGCCCGCGCAGGGCGGCCTGTTGCAGCGTGGGTTGGAAGAAGAGGTCGCCGCAGGTGTAGCCCGTCAGGCACATTTCGGGGAAAAGAACCACATGCGCGTTCTCGGCGGCGGCGCTCCGCACGCAGTCGACCACGCTGCGCGTGTTGAAGTCGACATCTGCCACGCGCACGGCGGGAGTCGCCGCGGCCAAACGGTAGTAACCGAAGGTGCTCATCCCCCCTATTTTGCCAAGAACGGGGCGCTAAGTCAATCCTGCTGTGTCATGTGGCGGTTCTTTGCCCTTGTCGCCTCTGTTTTTTTGTGTTCTAATGTGGGCGTGTCGGTGAGATATACAATTTCGGCTTTGTCGCGGGAAATGGGGCTTTCCGTCCACACCCTGCGCTTTTATGAGAAAGAGGGTATTCTCAAGTATGTAGAGCGCACCAAGTCGGGGCGGCGCATCTACGGCGAGGCGAGCCGCGCGCGCCTCTTGGCGGTGCTGCTGCTCAAGCAGGCGGGAGTCAGCCTGCCGCAGATCAAAGAGTTTCTCGATGCGACGGTGGAGGGCTATTCCACGCTGCCGGAGCGCATCGCGATGATGGAGAACGAGCGCCGCTCCCTGCTGCAGCGCATGGACGAGCTCAAGCGCGGGCTGGCCATTGCTGATTTCTTCCTCGAGGGCGCGCGCAAGATGCAGAAAGCCGTCGAGCAGGGCGAGGACCCCGCGCAGGCATTCCCCTTCATGACGCTGGAGGGCGTTTCCGATTTCCCTTTCGAGCGCGACCGCAGCGGTCGTCTCGAGCCGGGCTTCCCCAGCCAGATTGCCGACGGCGGCTCGACCGACCTCAACCGCGCGTGACGCGCTCGCTCGCCCGGGCTTTGACGGACGGCTAGCCGATGGGGCGTGCCCCGACATCAACCGCGGATGATGCGCTCGGCGGCTTCGCGCGCCCAGGCGTCGTCCTCGAGGATGATGTCCAGACTGCCCTGGTAGTCGCGCGGGGTTGCCTGCTCGAACACGCGCTCCACCGTGCGCCAAATGCCGGGGAAGCGCAGCCGCCCGTCGAAGAAGGCTTGCACGGCTACCTCGTTGGCGGCGTTGAAGATGGCGGGCAGGGTGCCGCCCGTGAGCCCCGCTTGGCGCGCGAGCCGCAGGGCGGGGAAATCCTCCCAGCGCGGGGCCTCGAAGTGCAGCTGCGCCAGCTCCTCCAGCCGCAGCTGCGGCAGGTGGTTCGCCACGCGCTCCGGCCAGGTGACGGCGTATTGGATGGGGAAGCACATGTCGCTGTGGCTGAGCTGCGCCAGCAGCGAACCGTCCGCAAACTCCACCAGCGAATGCACGATGCTCTGCGGGTGCACCAGCACATCCACCTGCTCCATCGGGATGTCGAAGAGCCAGCGCGCCTCAATCATCTCCAAACCCTTGTTGAAGAGGGTCGCGCAGTCCACGGTAATCTTGCGCCCCATGCTCCAGGTGGGGTGGCGCAGCGCCTGCTCCGGCGTCACGTTTTCCAGATCGGCGGTCGGCCACGTGCGGAAAGGTCCCCCGCTGGCGGTCAGAATCAGCCGGTTGACCTGCGCCGCCGCGCCGCGTTTGCCTTGCAGGCATTGGAAGATGGCGTTGTGCTCGCTGTCGACGGGCAGCACGGTGATGCCCGCCGCCGCCGCCCGCGCCATGACCACCTCGCCCGCCATCACGAGAATCTCCTTGGAGGCGATCGCCAAATCCTTGCCCGCGTCGATGGCGCGCAGCGTGGGCTGCAGCCCCGCCGTGCCGATGATGGACACCAGCACCATGTCGGCTTCGGGCAGGGCGGCCAGCTCGCAGAGCCCCTGCGCCCCCGTGAACAGCTCTGTGCCGGGCGGCAGCAGCGCGCGCAGCTCGGCAGCCTTGCGCTCATCGTACAGGCAGACATAGCGCACGCCGAATTCGCGAGCCTGCGCCGCCAGCGCCTCAACACTGCCGTGCGCCGCCAGCCCCACCACCTCCATGCGCTCGGGGAGTTCGCGCGCCACCTTGAGTGCGCTGGTGCCGATGCTGCCGGTGGAGCCCAGGATGACGACGCGTCGTTTTCTCATAGCTGCGGGCTATTGTACGACTCGGCGGGCGGAAAGACAATCACAAAAACAGCCGCCCTTGCCCCGCCGGAGCGCGCACTCAGGGGAGGAGCCCCTTCGCGCCGGTCGGCGCAGCGGGGCAGCAGGCGGGCCGATGCAGCAGGAGACCGCCGCCGTACAGCAGCGCCGCCGCACCCGGCAGCAGCAGGGCGGCAGCGACCCCGCGCCGCAGCGGGTGCAGCTCGCCCTGCACGTCGGGAAGCCCGGGCAGGGGCTCATCCGCCATGAACACGACCCCGCTCTGCCCATTGTAGAGAATCCCGTGCGGCAGGCGCCGGGCGCGGGTGAACATCGTTGTCGGGGCGAGAGCCCATGTCCCGTCCTCGAGGGTGGTGCGCAGGTGCCCCCCGCAGACGGAAAAGCGCCTCGTCTGCGCCGCGCGCTCGCGGTTGCGGCGGGAGGGGATGAGCCATCGCCCGCATTCCCACAGCAACAGCAGGCCGACGAAAAGGGGGAGGAAAATCTTGTCCGCAAGGATGCCCGCACCGAAGGAGCAGAGCAGCAGCGCGCAGGCGCGCAGTCGACGCATCGGGTACAGGCAGAGAGCCCATTCGCGCTGTTGCTCGGGGCGGGCGGAGTAGGGGAGGACGGGGGCATCGCTGTGCGGCGGCGGCATGGGCGCGCCGTGGCAGGATTCGCAGCGGCGGATGGCTGCCTCGAGCGCATCGGTCTGACCGGGGCGCAGCTCCCGCTGCGGCACGAGGAGGGAGAACCGGCGAAACATCAACAGCAGCCCGCTCCTCTGCCGCTGCATGCCCCGGAACGTCGCCCAGGGGAGGAATTGTTTGATGCCGCTCGCCGGGATTTCTGTCAGAATGCCTTGTTCAGTGATAGTGAGGAAGAAATCCTGCGGTCGGTAGGGCAAGCGCCGATACAGGAGCAAGGCGAGAAGGACAGCGCATGCCGCCAGACCGCCGCCGAACGAACATGCGTATGTGGAAAAATCCCCTCCCCGGGGAACAGCAGGCAGAGAATGCCGAGCAGCAGCAGCCCGCACAGCAACAGCCCCTTCCTCCACGCGCGGAGGAGGTAGTCGAACCACAGGCGACGCGTCATCGGCGGGATGTGGACAGTCACGCCGCCCCTGTATCATCCGCTCCCGCGCGCGACAAGGCGAAACAAGCCGACATGCTCAAAAATCCTGCGTCGCCGGTGATGTTCTGCCTGCCGAGTGAGGATGGCGCCAACCGCTACGGCGAGGCTCCGCTCTCCCCATGTAACTGAGTTTCGCTTTCCTCTGCGTGGGGGCGGGAGCCGATCGGGCTCACGCCCTTGCTGTTTGCCCTGCGCCGGCTGCGACCGCGCGGGGCAGGGAGAGCGGCGCTCAGCGGTGGCGCAGGGCGAGCTCGTGCTCCATGTCAGCGAGCGTGACCCCCATCTGCTCCATGAGCACCAGCAGGTGGTACATCAGGTCGGAAGATTCGTAGATGAAGCGGTCGCGGTTGCCATCCACAGCCTCTACCACGCTCTCCACCGCCTCCTCACCGACCTTTTGGGCGATTTTC
>JBJEVL010000018.1:0-4344 GCA_051884335.1 Akkermansia sp.
GATGTCGCAGGGGGCCATGCGGATGCAGCCGTGAGAGGCGGGGGTGCCGAGGTGGGCGGTGTCGGCGGTGCCGTGGATGTAGATGTAGCGGGCGCGGGTGTTGGCGTTGGCGGGGTCGAGGCCGTCCAGGCAAAGGATGCGCGCGAGGATGAGGTCGCTGCCCTCCCCTGCCGTGCTGCGGGGGATGCGCCCGCGGAAGCAGGTGTGCAGGGGGGCGTTTTCGCCGTGGCGGCTGCAGATGCGGAAGTTGCCGGTGGGGGTGCAGCCGCTGCCTTCGGCAAAGCCGATGCCGGCGGCGCCGCCGGAGATGGGGTAGCGGGCGAGGAGTTCCCCGCCGCAGCGCAGCTCGAGCTGCTGCTGCGCGAGGGAGATGTGCAGTTCGGTGCGCGGCATGGCTGCTCAGGCGAGGATGGCGCGGGCGATGTCGCGGGCAGCGTCGGGGCGGCTGAGTTGGCGCATGGCGTGTTCCATGGCTTGCCGCGCGGCGGGGTTGAGGCAGGTGTCGTGCACGAAGTGCCGCACGATGTCGCTGTTCAGGTCGTTTTGGCGGCACATTTGGGCGGCGCCGCGGGCGGCGAAGACGCGGGCGTTGTGGGCTTGGTGGTCGTCGGCGGCGTGGGGATAGGGGATGAGGAGGGCGGCTTGGCCGATGGGGGAGAGTTCGGTGAGGGTGCTGGCGCCGCTGCGGGCGATGACGCCGTCGGCGGCGGCGTAGGCGGCGGGCATGGCGGCGCAGAGGCCGATGACGCTGATGTTGGGGGCTCCGGCGGCTAGGTCTCGGACGCGCTGCTGATCGTTGTTGCCGGCGATGACGAGGTAGTGGACGTCGGGGTCGCTTTGGGCGGCGCTGATGAGGAGGCTGTTGAGGTTTTTGGCGCCTTGGGAGCCGCCGGTGACGAGGATGAGGGCTTTGTCGGCGGGGAGTCCGAGCCGTTGTTTGGCTTGGGCGGGCTCGGGCAGGCAGCTGAGTTCGCTGCGGACGGGGGTGCCGGTGATGGTGCAGGTTCGCCCGGGGAAGTAGGCGGCGGCTTCTTCCAGCCCGAGGAGGACTTGGTTGCACCATTTGGCGGTGAGGCGGTTGCTGCGCCCGGGCAGGGCGTTGGAGTCGTGGATGTAGGTGCGCAGGCCGAGGTGGTGCCCGGCGATGATGGGGGCGAGGGAGGTGAAGCCGCCCATGCCGAGGACGATGTCGGCGTTCTCGCGCTTGAGGATGCTGCGGCAGCGCAGGTAGGTGCCCGCGAGTTTGACCAGGAATCCCGGCATTTTGAGGGAGAGGGTGCGGGGTTTTGCGATGGCGGGGATGCTGTGGAACTCGAGGTCGCCGTATTTTTGCGAGGCTTCTTTGTCGACTTCTTTGCGCGAGATGAGCAGGATGGGGCGGTGCCCCATCTCTTTGAGCTGCTGGGCAACGGCGATGCCGGGGAAGAGGTGCCCTCCCGTCCCGCCGCAAGCAATAACAATCGTCTTCATTTTTTTGGTCTTTGTGCGCTTAATGAGTAAATGCTGCGTTTTTTGGGTTTTGTGCGCCTAATGAGTAAATGCTGCGTTTTTTTCAGTTCCCGGTGCGCTTCCTGCGCCCGTGCTATGCTTTTGGGTTTTGTGCGCTTAATGAGTAGATGCTGCGTTTTTTTCAGTTCCCGCTGTGCCTCGCGAAAATATGCTGCGGGAGGCTGCTCAGGCTTTGGGTACTTTGTCGCGCCAGCGCAGGGGCCAGTAGCTTTGCTTGACGATGGGGGTGAAGCGTTGGATGGAGGTGAGGATGCCGATGGCGGCGATGGTGAAGACGAGGTTGGTGCCGCCGTAGCTGATGAAGGGGAGCGGCAGGCCGGAGTTGGGCAGGATGCTGGTGACGACCATCATGTTGAGGACGGCGGGCCAGAAGATGGTGCAGATGAGCCCGGTGGCGAGGAGTCGCCCGAAGGTGTCCTGCGTTTGCAGGGCGAGCATGAGCCCGGAGATGGTGAGGACGATGTAGGCGAGCAGCACGGCGACGGTGCCGATGAAGCCCCATTCTTCGCCGATTTCGGCAAAAATGAAGTCGGTGTGCGCAAAGGGTAGGTTGCCGTATTTTTCGATGCCGTTGCCGAGCCCGACGCCGGCGATGCCGCCGCGCGCCAGGGCGAGCATGGCAATCCACTGCTGCCGCCCTGCCCCTTGGCTGAAGGCTTGGGGGTCGTACCAGGCTTCGATGCGCAGCATGCGGTTTTCGCTGCCGGTGGTCATCATGTAGAGGGCGAGGGCGCCCAGCAGCAGGGCAAGCAGCAGCACCCAGCCGCGCGCGCCGCTGACGTACATGAGGCAGAAGCCGCTCATGGCCAGGGCGGCGGAGGTGCCCATGTCTTTTTCCATGAGGATGAGAACGAGGGGGAAGCCGAAGAGCGCGCCGGGAATCGCAAAGCCTTTCCAAAAGGTGCCTGCCATTTCGCGGTGGGTGGTGTACCAGTGCGCGAGGGTGAGCATGAGCACGATTTTGGCCATTTCGCTGGGCTGGAAGGTCATGATGCCCAGGTTGAGCCAGCGGGATTCGCCGTTGACGGATTTGCCGATGCCGGGCAGGTAGCAGCAGATGAGCAACAGGCAGCAGATGACCCACAGGGGGGTCACCCAGCTGCGCAGTTTGTGGTAGTCGATGGCGCTCATGCACAGGGTGGCGATCAGCCCCCCGGCGGCAAAGATGGCTTGTTTGTTGAGCAGGCCGCTCTCGCGCGGGGCGCAGGGGCCCGTGCTGGCTACCATCACCACGCCGAATACCAGCAGGAAGATGAAGCTAACCCAGAGGCAGATGATGCTCAGGCGCGAGGTCATGGGCGGTCGGGGGTTATTCGGCAACCTTGAGCTCCATGCCAGGGCGGATGCGGCGGTCGTCGGCGGGGGTCAGGCCGTTGAGGCGGCGGATTTTGTCGATGCTGGTCTTGTTTTTCTTGGCGATTTTGCCGAGGCTGTCGCCGCGCTGCACGACGTAGACTTTGCCGCGGGCTTCTTCGGCCTTGGCTTGCTGTGCGGCGGCGGCGGCCTGTCCCTGCGCCGAGTCAGCGGCGACGGGCACGTCGATGTAGGTGCCGGCGATGAGGTTGGCTTTGGCGGCGGCTTTGGGGTTGCATTTCTTGAGCTCGGCGATGGTGGTGCTGTATTTCTTGGCGATGCCGCTCCAGCTTTCGCCGGATTTGATGAAGTGCTTGACGAGCACTTTGCTTTCAGCTGCTGCGGGGGCGGCGGGGGTCGCCGGGGTCTCGGGCGCGGCTTCCACCACGGGCGCAGCGGGGGCGGCGGGCGTTGCCGTGGCGACGGGCGCAGCGGGGGCGGTCTCGGTCGGCAGCTGGGTGATGTGGGTGTCGGCTACGGCGGGGGCGGCGGGGGCGATGGCGGCTTCGGGGTTGACGACGGGGGCGACGCTCATGTTGACGGTGGGCACGTCGCCGGGCTGCTCGATGGCGGCGGTGGCGGGTGCGGCGGGCGGCGGGGTCATGGTGGGCGCGACGGCGATGCCGGCGTTGCTCTTGAGGAGGTGCCCGCGCAGGAGGACGCCGCCGATGATGAGGAGGTGGATGAGCAGCAGGGCGCAGATGATGCGGACGATGGCGGTGCTGCTGGTGCGGTCTTCCACGAGTCCGGTGGTGCTGGGGTGGCGCTTGAGTTTTTGGTTGATGAAGCTGTGGAAGCGGTGGTTGGGGACGGCGGCGCGGTCGAGCGCGGAGTTGCGGAAGGTGGCGGCTTGTTTCTGTTTCATAAATCTGTCGGCTTGGGTTGGGGGGTGGCGAAAAATCAGGCTTGTTTGTTGCTCAGGAGGGCGTGCACGGCGTCGCGGAAGCACTGCCCGCGCTGCACGTAGCCGCTGAATTGGTCGAAGGAGGAGGTTCCGGGGGAGAAGAGGACGACATCGCCGCTTTGGGCTGCCCCGGCGGCGGCGGCGACGGCTTCCTGCACGGTGCCGCAGCGGATGGTGGGGCAGACGGGGGAGAAGGTGTTCTCCAGCTGCTCGGCGATTTGCCCGAAGACGATGCAGCAGCGGGCTTTGTCGCGCAGCATGGGGTTGATGGCGCTGTAGTCCAGTCCTTTGTCTTTGCCCCCGGCGATGAGGACGATGGGGCGGGTCTGGGAGCGCACGGCGGCTTCGGTGGAGTGCAGGTTGGTGCTCTTGGAGTCATTGAGCCACAGCACGCCGTCGATTTCTGCAACGGTTTCGCAGCGGTGCCCGGGGGGACAGAAGCTGTGCACGGCCTCAGCGATGACGGCATCCGGTATGCCTACAACACGGCAGGCCAAGGTGGAGGCCATCACGTTTTCCGCATTATGCGCCTGCTCCATGGCCGTGCCGCGCAGGGGCATCACCACCTCACCGGCTTC
>JBJEVL010000019.1:0-19551 GCA_051884335.1 Akkermansia sp.
CATGAATGCGACCCTTGTCATCCGTCCACGGCACGCGGAACATGATGGTGCGCTCCGGCTCGGTGATGCGCTCGAGGATGCAGTTGTCCTCGTACTTCTTGTGAGCATCGAGCACAGGGGCAATCGTGGTGATCACCTCCTGCACCGCTTGGATGAACTCAGGCTCGTGCGCATTCTTGGCGCGCACCTGATCCATGACTTTCGTGGTGTAATCAGACATAGTGTGATTGTGAGTTGCGGGCAAGCACAGATCTTTGCCCCTGCCCCGGCATCCACAGCATTGTACCGACACAAAAGGCTCCACAGCAAATACCCGCCGCGCGGGATGGTAGCACAATCACCCCGCCTTGGCAATACCAAAAAAGAGAGCTTCGGGCAATGAAGCGACACCGCCGCCGCCCGGCGGCGGCGGCTCATGCCGTGCTTCGGCCTTGCATTCGGCGGCTCTGCGTGCTAGGCTGCACGGCGTTATGCTCCAAGCCGGTATCGTAGGTCTGCCCAACGTGGGAAAATCCACCCTCTTCAACGCTGTCACGCGCTCGCGCAAAGCCGAGGCGGCCAACTACCCCTTCTGCACCATTGATCCCAATGTGGGCATGGTCGAGGTGCCCGATCCCCGGCTCGCCGTGCTGGCCGAGATGAGCAAGAGCGAGCGCATTGTGCCCGCCGCCATCGAGTTTGTGGACATCGCGGGGCTGGTGAAGGGCGCTTCCGAGGGCGCCGGGCTGGGCAACAAGTTCCTCTCCAACATCCGCGAGACGGATGCCATCGTGCAGGTCGTGCGCTGCTTCGAGAACGACGACATCATCCACGAGCTCGGCTCGGTCGACCCCGTGCGCGACATCGAAATCATCAATGACGAGCTCATTCTGGCCGATTTGGCGGCTATGGAGAAGCGCCTGGAGAGCCGCATCAAGAAGGCGCGCGGCGGCGACAAGGAGGCCAAGGCCGAGGTCGCCCTCATGGAGAAGCTCATTCCCCATCTGGACGCGGGCAACCCCGCCTCCACCCTCGAGCTGAGCGAGGATGAGCGCAAGCTGCTCAAGAGTTTTTACCTGCTCTCCTCCAAGAAGAGCATTTTTGCCTGCAATGTCAGCGAGGAGGAGCTGGCCGAGGCGCTGCAACAGCCCGATGCGCACCCCTACGTCTCTGCCGTGCGCCGCTATGTGGCCGAGCACCACAATGCGGAAGCCGTCGTCATCTCCGCGCGCATCGAGGAAGAGTTGTCCGAGCTCGACCCGGCCGAGGCGCAGGACTACCTGCACGACATCGGCGTGGCCGACAGCGGCGTGAGCGACCTCATCCGCGCGGTCTACCACCTGCTCGGGCTGCGCACCTACCTGACCACGGGGGTCAAGGAGACCAAGGCATGGACCATCCCCGCCGGAGCCAAGGCACCGCAGGCGGCCGGGGTCATCCACACCGACTTTGAGCGCGGCTTCATCGCGGCGCAGGTGGTGGCCTACGACGATCTCGTGGCCTGCGGCTCCCTGCTCAAGGCCAAGGAGACGGCCAAGCTCCGCATCGAGGGCAAGGACTACGTGGTCCGCGACGGCGATGTGGTGGAGTTCCGCTTCAACGTGTCCAAGTAAGCCCGCTCGCCAACGACAGTGAAAGCGCCGCTCCCGAACGGGGCGGCGCTTTCGCTGTCATCGGAGGACGCTCATCAGCGCCCGATGACGAAGGAACCTGTCGGATCCGTCGTAATTACCTCCGACAATTCTTTCGTAGGATCCACACTGGAAAATTTCACCGTCCCTGTCACTTGAACAGTCCATTTCATATTATCAAAATCGAGTATCACAGCATTACTGCTCAAATTCAGCTGCTCCACATCCGTCAAGCCCAGAAAGGACGCATAGGCCACCCCCGAGCTGAAGGGGGTGCCGATCATCCCGACCTCTATCCTCACCGAGCCGCTCATGGGCTGATCACCGGAGCCGCCCGGCGTCGGGGTCAACGTGCAACCGCAAGCGTTTTTCGACAACGTTCCGTCATAGGGATAAAACCATCCCTGAACATCCGGGGCTCCGTCGATATGAGTTGCCCCTCCCTCCATGACCATCCACGGGCTGCCGAGAAGATAGATCTTCTTCTGCCCTCGCGAGAACTCCCCGTAGGTGATGCTCTGGGAATTCGTCGCCCCCCCACCCCCGCCACAGGAGCTCAAGGTGGAACTCACCCCGAAAAGGGTACCGACAGCAGCCACGGCCAACAGAGCCGCCCTGCTCAATGAAAGGAGAAAACGATTTTGCTTCATGGTGTACGCCGACATTACTTGCCGCACTCGCAGTCTACAGCATTTCAAAGGCTGTAGGCAAGCTTTTTTTGAACGCATGCAAAAAAAAAAGCATTTAGACAGGTCTCGGGTCGCGGAGCAGTACGCTGATGTTGTTCCCGAACCGTTGAGTATCAATGTCTTTTTTGCCTACAGCCTTTGAAAAGCTGTAGAATGACAGCGTTGAAGCTCTTTACCATCATCATGAACATCACTCTGCTTCCCTCCCTTTTCAAGGCAGGCGCGTTGACGGCGCTTGCATGCGGCACACTTGCCCTCACCTCGGTTTCGCTGAGCTCCTGCGGGGGAGGCGGTTCGGAAACGGATAACACACCGGACGCTCAGCTCGCCACCGAGCTCATCGGCCACGAGTTGGCGTTTGACAGTCAACCCACCCTCCTCACGATTCGTCTGACCTCCCGAACTCGCGGAACCGGACGCTGCACGGGGACTGCCCAATGGAGCAACTCCTACCCGAACTCCGTCATCACTCTGCAAAACACCAGCAAACAAGGCGGGCTCTGGCACAGCCGATTGAGTCTGACCGTTGACAGCATCAATTCGCTGAGCGGTGATGCAAACTTTCTGGCATTTTACGGAATATCATCAGGTCTGAGCAACGTCGTGGTTACACCCATGGCGTTCGATATCGTTATCCCCGAAGATTTCCGAAGAACCGCTCAAGGCACCTACAAGAGACTGGAGGCGACATATACTCACAATGACTCTACAGACCCCTTGACTATCAACGAAGACAACGGCACTCTTACGATTGACCCCAGTAACTGAACGGCTACAGCGGCAATCTTCTCCATGTCCGGAAAGGACGGTTCTTCTTGAACCGTCCTTTTTTATCCCCCGACGGAACAGGTCGGGCAATCAAATTCACGTCAGGAGCGCGCCGCAGGGGTTGCGCATCGCCGCAGGCGTGCTATACTGGACGCAACCACAGCCATGTCCGACCGCATCCCCGTCCGCAACCCCAACGAAATCGCCAAACTGCGCCGCGCCGGCGAAGTTTCCGCCCGCATCCTGATGGACCTCATGCCCATTGTGCACCCCGGCATCACTACCAAGGAAATTGACAACTACGCCGCCGAGCTCTTCCGCCGCGAGAAATGTGGCAACGCCTTCCTCGGCTACGGAGGCTACCCCGGACAACTCTGCATCTCCGTCAACGAGGAAATCGTGCACGGCATCGGCGGCGCGCGCGTGCTGCGCGAGGGCGACATCGTGAGCCTGGACACCGGCGCCATCGTCGATGGCTGGTACGGCGACAACGCCATGACCCTGCCCGTGGGGCGCTGCAGCGAGGAGGCGCTGCGCCTGCTCGCCGTCACGGAGGAAGCGCTCTTCCGCGGCATTGCCGAGGCCAAGCAGGGCAACTCGCTGCTCGAGGTCTGCGGCGCCATCGAGGACTATGTGCGCCCCTTCGGCTTCGGCATCGTGCGCGACTACGTGGGTCACGGCGTGGGGCGCCACCTGCACGAGGAACCGCAAATCCCCAACTATCGCCCCTCTTACCGGCTGCCCCGGCTCAAGCGCGGCATGATTTTGGCCATCGAGCCGATGATCACGCTGGGGAGCTTCCGCGTGCGCGTGCTGGACGACGAGTGGACCGCCGTCACCGCCGACGGCTCGCTTGCCGCCCACTTTGAGCACACGGTGGCCGTAGGGTCACACGGCGGCGACATCCTCACCGAGCGCCCGCGCATCGCCCTGCCCGAGCAGCTGGGCATCACCTTGTAACGCAAATGTAACGCTCCGCACGCGCTTTTGGCTCGACAGGCGCGGGCAAATGCGCGATAACAACAGGCAGAACAATCCGAACCCTAACGCGACTATGGCTCTTCACATCCAAATGAGCGAGGAAGCGGAAGCGCAGCTCCGCAAAGACGCTCTGCGCAGCAAACTCACCTCCTTCGGTGCCATGGCGGCGCTGATTGCCTTCGGCGGTGCCATTCTGTACTTCACGGTGATTCTCATCGCCATTGAGCAGGAGGCCGAGTTCATCGGCTACACCCCGCCCGCCGAGAACCTGCCCGCCCGCGCCGTACCCACCACCCAGCAGCTCAGCTCCAAAGCCGCCACCCCCTCCAACACGGTGGCTCCCTCCGTCATCGTCGCCACGGGGGCGGCGCCCGTAGCGATGGCGCAGGTCGACATCCCCATGGACGACTCGCAGGACGACGGCATGAGCATCGACATCGGCATGGGGCTCGATGCCGGGCTGGGCGACAGCCTGGGCGATGAAGGCGGCGGCATGGGCGGCTCGCCCGGCGGCTCCGCGCTGGAAGGCACCTTCTACGACCTCAAGCTCACCAAGGGTGGCGCCTCTACGGGGATCAAGCTCAAGGAGGACGGCTCGCTGAGCGACGACGGGCGCGCCAAGGTGCACAAGATTCTCTACGAGTTCACCAAGAGCTGGAGCCCCAGCGTGCTCAACAAGTACTACTCCTCGCCCACCAAGCTGTACGCCTCCAACTTCTTCCTGCCCACCTGCCTGGCGAAGTACGCGCCCATCGCGTTCAACTGCCAGGACAAGTGCAAACCCTCGGCCTGGCTGGCGGTCTACCGCGGCAAGGTCAAGGCGCCCAAGACGGGCAAGTTCCGCTTTGTCGGCGTGGGCGATGAAACCCTCATGGTGCGCTTCAAGAGCAAGCTCGTGCTGGAGGCCGGCTGGTGCCTGCCCACCATGTACGACGACAAGAAACCCCTTGCCTGCGGCAACATGGGCACCACCCAAGCCTACAAGGAGGCCATCGCCTCCGGGCGCGAAAAAACGCACAAGGGCTACGAGTTCATCCCCTACCCCAAGACCAAGGACTGGAACGCCAACGTCGGCGGTCTGACGGCCGGCACCGTCTTTGAGGTGAAAGAGGGCGAGGTGTGCCCCATCGAGATTCTCGTCTCGGAAGTTCCCGGCGGCGGTTTCGGCTTCTGCGTGCTCATTCAGGACATGAGCAAGCCTCGCAAGGAGGACATCGAAATCTTCCGCACCAACTTCTCCATGCCCGATGAGGCCGAGCTGAAGAAGCAGGTCAAGGCCGCCGGCTGCTGGCGCGGCGGCAACGAGTTCGAAGCCCCCTTCTTCTCGCAGGACTCGCACATCTGGGTCGCCGTGCCCTAAACAAACTCTATGCCGCTCGTGCGGCGCACAGGCGGGGAAGCCGCGCGGCTTCCCCGCCTATTGTGTTTTCTCGAGGCACAGGCTGTTGCAGCGCTGCACCCCCTGACCGCCGCGCCCCGAAGGGCGTTGTGCCGAGGCGCGCCGAGCGCCATCACACCCTCCCCGCGGGGAGAGGGGCACCCAAGGGCACCCCAACAGGGGCACCCATGGTACACCCCCATGCCGCGGCACCCCGCACCCATCAGGCTGAACGCCCGAAACAAAAGAGCTGCGGGAGTTCTCTCCGCAGCTTAAACTCCGCCACCGAGTTCCCGCTGAAACAAAAAGGCTGCGGGGTTTCCTCCGCAGCCTAGACTCCGCCACCGAAGCTCAAACCCGTTCCCGCCGAAACAAAAGGGCTGCGGGGTTTCCTCCGCAGCCTTTTGGCATCCGTTTTGAGTACCGGCTATAGGACTCGAACCTACACTCCTTGCGGGAAATCGATTTTGAGTCGATCGCGTCTACCATTCCGCCAAGCCGGCAATGCTGTGAGAGCATTAAAACGAAAAGCAGGCGGGAAGTCAAGCGAAAAAGACGGGGAGGCATTGTGTGAGCAGAGCGCCACAGCCTCCGTGGCGTAAAAAACACAGACAAAAAGCCCCACGCCACGCACTGCACACTTGCTTTTGCCCCCGCGCTGCGCTACGCTGAGCCCGACGCATGGTTACTTGGAACATCACCATCGGGTTGATGCTGCTCTCCGCCGCCATCCCCTTCATCTACCTGCACTACCGCCTGGTCGCGCTGCGCGAACGCGCGAAGGAGGACATCCGCGAGCTGGAGTACCTGCGCGAAATGCGCGAAGAGCTCGAAAAGCACGTGCGCAACGACAAAGCACTCTTTCTGGAAGCGCTGGGTGTGCCCTTCCTGCTCGTGCGCCCCTCGGGGCGGCTCGTCATGAGCAACCGCGCCGCGGGCGAACTGCTGGGCATCGAACCCGAGAGCACCGTCAACCTCATCCGCATGCTGCCGGAGAGCGAGCTGCGCCGCGTCGTGGAAGAAGCCGTCGCCGCGCGGCGGCGCGTGGAAAGCAGCCTGCGCATCACCCGCCACGGACGCGAATACGTCTACCGCACCACCGCCACCCCGCTGGGCAATGTCGACCGCCACATCGGCATCGTCTTCCACGACATCACCGAAATGCAGCGCGCCCAGCTCATCCGCCGCGAATTCGTCGCCAACGCCTCGCACGAGCTGCGCACGCCGCTCACCATCATCCGCGGCTACCTCGAAAACCTGCTGGAAGAGCCCTCGCTCGCCGCCGATGAAGCCATGCGCACCCGCTCGCTCAACCTCATGAAGAAGCACGCCGACCGCATCGTGCGCCTCGTGGAGGACATGCTGACCATCTCGCGCCTCGAAAGCCCCGACCAAAGCTACCTGAAGGCGGCAGACTTCGACCTCGCGCAGGTGGTCGACGATGTGCAGCTGCGGCTGGAGGCGATGGCACGCACACAGGGTGCCGCCGTGCACACGGATTTCACCCCGCGCCCCTTTGTCCTGCACGGCGACAAGTTCTACTGGTCGCAAGTGTTTTTCAACCTCATGGAAAACGCGCTCAAAAACAACCCCGCGCCGGGGCTCAAGCTGCTGGTGCGCGGGCGGCGCGAACCCGACGGCAGCGCCCGCCTGGTGGTGGAGGACAACGGCGTCGGCATCGATGCCGATGCCCTACCCTACATCTTCAACCGCTTCTTCCGCGCCGACAAAACAGGCAAAATCAAAGGCACGGGGCTGGGACTCTCCATCGCCAAGCACGCGGTGGAAGCGCACGGCGGGCGCATCACCGCCGAGAGCCTCCCGAACGTGCGCACGGCCTTCATCATCACGCTCCCGCCGAAGCCGTGTAGCGACGCAGCGCCTGCAGATAAAAGCGGCTCAGCGGTCCCAACAGGCGGTTGCGGTGCGTGATGTAACCGATGCGCATGCTGCCCTGCCCGCGCAGGGGGACGGCGACCGGTTCGAGATTCGGGAACGCACCGTCGAGGCTGCCGCAACTCACCGTGTAGCCGTTGACACCCGCCAGCAGATTGCACAGCGTGGCGCGGTCGCGCACGCGGATGGTGCGCGAAGGCTCCACACCGCTGCACATCTCCTCGGCCAAATAAAGCGAGTTGTGCGCGCCCTGCTCGTAGCAGAGGTAGGGGTAGGGCGCCAGCTCCTCCGGCAGCAGGCTCTCGCGCTGCGCCAGAGGATGGCTGCGGCTCAGCAGCGCGTGCGGCTGCATCGCGCACACCTCCTCAAACACGCAGTTGCGCTCCTTGAACAGGCGGCGCAGCACCGTCTCGTTGTAATCGTTGAGGAAAAGAATGCCCAGCGCGCTTTTCATCTCCGCCACATCCTCGACAATCTCGTAGGTCGCCGTCTCGCGGAAGGAAAAATCGTAGCGGTCGTCGGCGTACTCCCGCACGAGATCGGCAAAGGCGCGCACAGCAAAGGCGTAGTGCTGCGAAGAGATGCAGAAAAGCCGCTTGCGCGCCCCCTGCTGCAGAAAATGCTCCTGCAACAGATCCGCCTGCTCCAGCACCTGACGCACATAAGCCAAAAACTCCTCGCCCTTCTTCGTGACGCTGATGCCCTTGCTCGAGCGCTCAAAAATGCGGATGCCCACCTCGTCCTCCACCTCGTGAATCGTCTTGGTCAGGCTGGGCTGCGACACGAACAACTCCCCCGCCGCCCCCGTGATCGACCCCTTTTCCGCCACCGCCACCAAGTAGCGCATCTTCTGCAAGGTCAGTGTGTTCATGCTCGCTCTCATATCTCCCCGACGCCTATTCTAGCAGCTTTCCCGAAGATGGGAAATATAAATAATAAACCCGTTTCCATAACGTGAGGTTATGCTATGCTGACGAAGAGCTTGGCGAGCAACGTCATGAGAATGAGCGCGGCGGGGTAGGCAGTCGCGTAGGCGATGACAGGGCTCTGGTGCTCGGTCTTGGCGGTGATCGCTCCCAGCGCGGGCGTGGAGGTCATGCTGCCGCAGATGCCGCCCAGCGCCTCGGGCAGCGACAGCCCCAGCCAGCGACGCGCCACCCAGTAGCCCACGGGCAGCGGGGCGAGCGTCGTCAGCGCGCCGAGCAGCAGCATGGGCAGCCCCTGCGCCCGCAGCGTCTCCACCAGCGACGCCCCGCCCGTGACCCCCGCCCCCGCGAGGAAGAGCATGAGCGCCAGCTCCAGCAGCAGCATGCGCGACGCGCGCGGCATGTAGCCCGCGATGGGCCCCAGATGACCGAAATGCCCCAGCACCAGCGCCACCACCAGCGGGCCGCCCGCCATGCCCAGCGAGAAACCCTCACTCTGCGGTCCGCCGCCCAGCGAGATGCTGCCCACCCAAATGCCCAGCGCCACGCCCGCCGTCAGCGACAGGATGTCCGCCATGCCGATGGCGCTGCTGCGGTGGCGGCAGCGCTGGCGGAAGCGCTCGATCGCCTCCGGCTCGCCCACCACCGTCAGCACATCGTTGCGGATCAGCTCCGTATCCGCCGTGGGAACAAAAGTGTGCCCCAGGCGCGTGATGCGCGAGACAATGACCCCGTCGTGCCCCGGCGTGTCGAGCGCGCGCAGAGTGCGGTTGCTCAGCTCGGGCTCCAGCAGAATCACCTCCGCGCGCTCATCCGCGCTGCGGGGCAGCGGCTCGGCGGCCGCCTCGCCCAGCAGTGTCACATCGCGCCGCATCTGCTCGCGCGTGCCGACCAGCAGCAGCTCCGTCTGCGGCGTCAGCACATCCTCCGCCGTCACCGGCACCAGACGCCCCTCGCGCAGCACCCGCGTGATGCGGCAGCCCATCGCCCCCGACTCCATGAACGCCACCACGCCCCGCCCCATGAGCTGCGGATGGCACACCCGCACCAGCCCGGTGATGATCTGCTCCGGATCCTCGCCGGAGCTCTCCGGCGCGCCGTCGAGACTGCGGTGCAGCAGGCGCGGCAGCAACTGCACAAAAAGCACCACCCCCACCACCCCCATCGGGTACGCCACGCCGTAGCCGATGTTCAGCCCCGCCGTGTTGCCCCCCGCGCCCTGCAAGGCCTCCATCGCCGCCGCCAGCCCCGGAGTGCTCGTGCACGCCCCCGCGAAAATCCCCGCCCCCACAGCGGCGTCAATGCCCAGCAAGCTGCACCCCACCCGGCACAGCAGCCAAGCCGAGCCCACCACCGGCAGCGCCAGCAGCACCAGCCGGCTCCCCTGACTGCGCAGGGACGCAAAGAAGCGGTTGCCCACCCCCAGCCCCACGCAGTACACGAAGAGCGCCGTGCCGATGCCCGTCACGCCCTCCGGCACCCGCAGCCCCAAGTGCCCCGCCAGCAGCGCCACAAACAACACCCCCGAACTGCCCAGCGACACCCCGCCGACGCAGATGCGCCCCAGCGCCATGCCCAGCGCCAGCACCGCGAAGAGCACAAAAGTCGGATTGCTGCAAATCGCCGTCATCGCCCCTCCTCCCCTTGCTGCTCCACCGACGGCAAACAGGCGCACATAATCAGGTAGCTCAGCGGCACAATGCCCAACATCACCACCGGCACCGCCAGCGAGAGCGCCGGCATCCCCAGCGACAACGCAAAGGCAGGCACCGCCACCAGCAGCGCGACGCTGAACACAAACACCTCCGCGCGGTTGCCCGTGCTGCGCAGGCGGCGGCAGCACAGCAGCACCCACAGCGCCAGCAGCAGCGCCGGCACCACCCACGCCGCCCCCGCGGGCAACAGCCACCCGCCCAACCCCGCCAGCAGCGCCGTTGCCAGCGTCTCCAACCACCATTCCTTCCGCGATGCGGAAGCCGTCAGCCAATGAATCAGCGTCTTCATGATGTAACGGGGCCATGCTCAGCCCGCCATCTACCCTACACCGACTCGACCCTCAACGCCAATACATCTTTTCATAAGCTGCTCATAACCAATACCTATCGATAACGTTGCCACCCGCTTCCCCATAGCGGGCAGTTATGGCGCCGCCCCGGACTTCTGCCACAGCACACTGCGGTAGCTGCGGCGCAGCTCGCGCCAATCCTCCCCCGGAGCAGGCGCGCCCACCGGCGTCACCAACCACGCCCCGGGAGGCAGCGCGGCGGGCTCCGTCCGCAGCTTCCGCGCGGCACCGCCCGTGTAGAAACAGCCGGAATACGCCGGGCGCTCGCCCGCGTAGTACACCGGTTGACCCGCCGCATGCCCCGCCAGCAGGTCGCGGTCGCAGCGGTAGGCAATCTGCCCAAAACCCGAACCCAGCATGAAGAGCGCCGCCACCGCCATCAGCGGCAGGGGCAGCAACACCAAGTGCCGGTACGCGCCCTCCCGCCGCTCCCACAGCTCGCGCACCAGCAGCAGCGCCAAGGGCGGCAGCATCGGCAGCACATAAGCCGGCAGCACATTGCGCGCCGGGGTGAAAAAGACCAGGGGACACAGGCACCACAGCGTCAGGTAGCGGCGCTCCGCCGCCTGCGCCGCCCCCGCCGCGCGGTGCAGCAGCAGCGGCAGCAGCAGCGACCACGGCAGCGCCATCTCCAGGGCGTAGAGCCAAATCGTCCCCGGCACCCGCGCATGCCCCGAGCCGTACAAATCCCCCTGCCACCCGCGCACCAAAAAGCGCTCCACATGCTCCCCCAGCAGGAAGTAGCGCAGGTAGCCCGGCGTCTGCCACTCCGCCGCCGCATACCAGCCCGCCACCGGCAGCAGCAGCAGCGCCCCGCCCACCCACGGCAGGCGGCGCAGCGCCGCCCGCGCCGACGCATCAGTGCACACCGCCAGCCCCAGCGGCGCCCCGCACAGCACCAGCACCAGCGGACCCTTGCTCAGTAAACCCAGCCCCAACCCCACGAAAAACAGGTAGCCCCACACGCGCCCGCCGCCGAGCATCACCCGGCGAAAACTCAGCATCACCAGCACCACCCCCAGCGTCAGGAAGGCATCCGTCATCACCGCACCCGCCGCCACAAAACCCATCGCCGAGCTCAGCAGCACCAGCGCGCTCGCCGTCGCCTGCTCCGCGCGGCGGGTGCCGAAGGGCCACAGCGCGCAGCAAAGCCCCACCAGCAGCATGCAGACAAAAGGCGCCACCCGCGCGCCGAACGCATGCACTCCGAACAGCAGCATGCTCCCCGCACTCGCCCAAAACGACAGCGGCGGCTTGCCCCAGAACGGCACCCCGTAGTCAAACTGCGGCTGCAACCACTGCCCCGTCTCCAGCATCTTGCGCGCCATCTCCGCGTAGCGCGCCTCCGTCGTGTCCATCAGCGGGTAAAGCCCCAGCGACACCAAGCGCAGCAGCAGCACCAGCGCCAGCAGCCCCACCAAGCCCACCAGCAGCCGCCCCCGGCGACGGCACAGCCCCGCATAGCACCGCCGCAGGCAGCCCATCGGCGAGCGCGCCGCGCCCCAACGGCGCACGCACAGCGCATTCAGCGCCGCGAACGCCCCCGCCGCCAGCAGCAGCCCCAGGCAGGGCGGCGCAAAAATCTGCCGCAAATTCGGCACCCTGTCCAGCGCAAACAGCCCGCCGAAGAGCGAAATCATCCCATCGCGGTACAGCGGCTGCGCCGCCTCCTCCATCCCCAGCCCCTGCGAAGCATGCAGCAACACAAAACCCAGCCCCGCCAAGCCGAGCGCCGTCGCCAGTCGCCACCCGGCAGAGGGCACCGCCCCCACCCGCCACGGGCAGCGCACGAAGCCCCACAGACTCAGCAGCACCACCACCGCCGCCGCCGGCGCGCCGGGCAGCAGCCCCGGCAAGGCCGCCAAGCGCGCCCACTGCGCCGCGGGCTCCGCCACCATCGCCGCCGTCATCAGCTGCAAGGTATCACCCGAGAGCACCTCCGCCAACTCCTCCGCCGCGTTCACCGCGCAAAAGAGCGCGAACAGGCAGCACGTCACCGCCCGATCCGCCCGCCCGCCGTGGAAGCCCCGCGGCAGCGCCGCCAGATACAGCACAAAGGGCAGCACGCAGAAGCAAAACGACGCCAGCAGCTCCTCCACCCACAGCAGCAGCCCGAGCACCCCGGGCACACCGCCCCCGCCCATCGCCGCCTGCGCCGCCAGTTCGAGACATTCATACACCCCATACACCGCCAGGAACGGCGCCAAACGACGAACGAAATACGCGCTAGACATGCGGGGTGAGACGCCACCCGCCGACGGCGCGTTCAGCGCTGCCGACACTATGGCGATATCGTCACAAAGCGCCCTCCGGCGCGCGGGCGGCTCAGGCCTCGTCTGCCTCGCCCAGCAGCTCGGTCATGAGCCCGTCGGGCGTGGTGTGCACCGCCTCGCGCGTGGCGAGATTCTTGAGCTCCACCTCGGGGTACTCCGCGCCGATGATGACGGCGTAGGTCGCGCCGATTTTCTCCGCGCGCTTGAGCTGGTTGCCCATCTTGGCGGGCGCCAGCGGCAGGTCGACCCGCAGCCCGGCATCGCGCAGCGCGGATGCCAGCGCCAGCATCTGCGGGCGCTTCTCGGGCGCCGCCAGCACCATGCACAGATCGCAGCTGTGCGGGCGCATCGCCGCATCGCGCAGCGCGCGCGCCGCCGGGCAGGACTCGATGAGGTGCGCAATCACCGCATCGCCCATGGCAAAGCCCGTGGCGGGCATGTCCACCGCCCCTGCCGACAGCGTGCCGACCAGCCCGTCGTAGCGACCGCCGCCCGCCACCGCGCGCAGCGTGTGCCCCTTGTCGAAAATCTCGAACACCAACCCCGTGTAGTACGCCAGACCGCGCACCACGGACAAATCGAGCTGCACATAGTCCTCCAGCCCGCGCGCGCGCAGCTCCTCGAACACGCGGTCGAAGTGCGCCGAGCAGCCCGCCGGGGGATTTTGGATAAACGCCACCACATCCTCGCGGCGCAGACCGAAAGCATCCAGCTTCTCCTGACAGTACTCGGGGCGGTCGCGCTCAAACTTGTCGATGACGGCGAGGAAGTCGCCCACGCGCTCCTCGGGCACGCCGTGCTCCGCCGCGTAGCGCAGCCACACCTCGCGATCCGACACGCGCACCACGAAATCCTGCGCCGTGAAACCGAACTCGCGCATGCAGTCAATCGCCAGCGCCAGCAGCTCCGCATCCGCCCCCTCCGAAGCCTCGCCCAAAATGTCGGCGTTGAACTGCACGAACTCGCGCAGGCGCCCCTTCTGCGGCTTCTCGTAGCGGAAGCAGCTGCCGATTTCAAACCACTTAAGAGGTTTGGTGTATTCGCGCTGGCAGGCTGCCGCGATGCGCCCCAGCGAGGCCGTGAGCTCCGGGCGCAGGGTCACATCGCGCTCGCCCTGGTCCTGAAAGCGGAAGAGCTGGGTCGGCAGCTCGCCGCCGCTCTTCTTGAGGTAGAGCTCCGTGCTCTCCAGCGTGGGCGCCTCCCACTCCGCAAAGCCGTAGCGCTGCGCCACGCGCCGCCACACCGAGAAGAGGTAGGCGCGCAGGGCATACTCTTGCGGGGCAAAATCGCGAAAACCGGGGAGCGGAGAGAAACGGGCGTCTGGCATGGGAAAAGGGGGGATGTCTGCGCGGCATGATACCCCATTGCCGCCCGCCTGACAAGCCCCGTGTGCGGCAGCGGCGGCGCAAATCAGCGCGGGCGCGGCGTTTTCGGCTTGTCTTGCCCTGCGCGCATGATACAATGGCGGCATGAGCAACGACCTCCCCGCACCGACCCCCGCCCCGAAATGGGGGCTGTGGAACTCCTTTGTCACGGTCTACTGGTACCGCTGCACCGCCATCAGCGGGCGCGCCTCGCGCACGGAGTACTGGCTGAGCTGGGTGGGCTACCTGATCACGGCGGCTCTGCTGGTCGGGCTGTGCGCCTTGCTCCTCAACGGGCTCTACCTCGGCACGGGCGAGGAGTGGGGCGCTCTGATGAACTCGTTCGCGAACGAGGAGGAGCCGCCTGATTCCTACCGCCTGCTGCTGGGCAATATCCTGCATGCTCTGGCCATCCTGTCCCTCCCCGCCACGCTCGCCTTGGTGGCGCACGGTGCCGGTCTGGCGCTGCTCTGCCGCCGCCTGCGCGATGCGGGGCTGAGCGTGTGGTGGATGTGCCTGCTTCTGTTGGAATATCCCCTGCTGTTCACCGGGGCGCTCCTGTGTCTGCTGGGAGCTCTCGATGGCGGCGATGCCGCCCTGTGGAGCGCAGCCGCCGTGTTCACTGCCCTCGGCGGAGCGATCGCCCTCTTCCGCCTCGTGGTGGCGCTGCTGCCGAGCCGCTGCCCCGAGCAGACGCAGGGACCCGTGGTCGTGACGCCCGACACCTGGTCGCCCCTGCGCGCGCTCATCACCGTGCTGTTCCACCGCTATGCCGACTTTCGCGGGCGCGCCTCGCGCACGGAGTACTGGCAGTTCTGCATGGGGGGCTACCTTCTCGGCGGCATCCTCTACATCCTGCTCTTCGAGTCGCTCATTCCCCTGCTTCAGACAGAAAACTTCGCCCCCCTGCTGGCTTTAGTCATCATCCTGCTGATGCTCTATTTGGCTGCGCTTGTGCCCCACATTGCCCTGAGCGTACGCCGCCTGCACGACATCGGGCTGAGCGGCTGGTGGTACCTTATCGTCCTCCTGACCTTCCCCGCCTGCGTTTGGGAGAACAATCTCACGGCGCTGCTCCAAATGGGTGTCAGCCTGTTCTTCCTCGCGGTCTCCGTCATCCCCAGTGACAAACCCAACCGCTGGGGCGAGGGTCCCCGAGCCCGCTCACACTGACAAGCGCCCGCCAAGCACCACCCCCTTGGTCGGTGAGCATGCCCGAGCTCCCTCCGCCGAGCCCGCTCAAACTGACAAGCGCCCGCCAAGCGCGCCCCCTTGGGCGGTGAGCATGCCCGGACTCCCCAGCCAAGCCCGCCCACACGGACAAGCGCCCGCCAAGCCCCCCAGTCGGTGAGCATGCCCGGGCTCCCTCCGCCGAGCCCGCCTTCACGGACAAAAGACTCCCGAGCGCCTTTCCCCCCGCTGCCCCGCGCATCGGGGGCGCTTTATTTGAGGCGGCGCAGGCGGCGCAGCACCTCCTCGGGCAGGGCGCGGCGCTGGGCGGGGGTATCGAGCTTGCCGACAAAGGTGCGGCGCCCCGAGCGGTCGTAGACCTCCAGCGTCACGCTGTTGTTCGCGCCCAGCAGCTGGAGGCTGCCCTCGCGGTCGCGGAATTGCAGAGCCGCCTCGCCCGCCTTGCCGCCCATCCACGAGCGATCGGCAGCGTTGGCGTCGCGCGCCAGATTGCGGATGGCCTGCAACTCATCCGTCACCAGCTCGCGGTTAAAAGGCTCCGGCAGGGAGGCAAGCTGCGCGCAGATGGTCTCGCGATGCGCAAGCATGGCCTTGCGGATGGCGGGGGACACCTCCACGGGGCGCCGAACGCGGTCGGCGGCAATCGCCTGGTCGGGCGCCGTGGCATTCGGAGTGCGGGCGGGGCGCTTGATGAGCCGCACCGACACCGTGCGCGGCACGCCGTCGGCAAAAACCCCCACGCGCACCGTGTCGCCCGGCTTCTGCGCCGCCAGCAGCTGCGCCAAATGCTCGCGCCCGCGCACGGGCGTGCCGTTCCACGTGGTGATGACGGCCCCGCTGCGGATGCCCGCCTTGTCGGCGGGGCTGCCCGGCGACACATCGCTCACCACCGCCCCCTCGCGCAGCGGCAGGTGGCTGTGAATCTGCGGCTCCACATCCAGCGCCACCACGCCGAACGCGGCGCGCTCCGCCGCCGCCGCCAAGGGCAGCAGCGCCAGCAACAGGGGCATGAATCGGGCAGCGCGCATCGTCAGCAAGGGTTCAAAGCCATTCCTCCTCCACGCGGACCGTCGCGCGGTTCGGCACCCGCACCACCACCGTCACATCCTCCTCCGCATCCATGACGAAGGAATCCTCGTAGGTCACCTCGTAGGCGCGCAGAGGGGCGCCGTCCTGCCACTGCACGCGCTCGCTGCCGCGCGATTCCAGCACGCAGCGGCTCATGAGCCCCGAGGCATTCCCCGCCGAGGCCGGGAGTAGCGCCATCGTCAGCGGCCCGCCCACGGCCAAAAGCGCGGCGACCGCTGCCGCCGCGCGGGGAAGGACATAGCGGCGGCGAGCCGCCCGCCGGGCATCCCGCGCTTCGCGAGCAACGGCGCCCAGGCACCACGCCAGCCGCCCGCTGAGCGCCGTCGGCAGGGGCGCGGGGCTCAGGCGGCGCAGCAGCGCCTCCGTGCGGGCGTCCTCCGCCTCGCGGGCGGACACGTCCTGCATGGCCTCCAGCAGCCGCATCCGCAGCCCCTCGGGCAGGGGGGCGGGAGCGGCCGTGTTCAGCTTTTGTTCCGGTTCCGTCATGGTTGTCATCATTCTGAAGGTTTTTGCTCCGGCATCTCTTCCGGTTCCGTCGTATTCTGAAAGTTTTTGCTTCGGTTTCTCTTCCGGTTCCGTCGTAGTCGTCATCATTCCAAAGGTTCCTGTTCCAGGGCGCGGCGCAGCGCCTGCAAGGCGTAGCGGTAGCGCGAGGTCGTGGTGGCGAGCTTCGTCTGCGTCATGTCCGCAATCTCCTGAAAGGTGTGCTCACCCCAGATTTTGAGCACCACCACCTCGGCAAACTCCGGCGGCAGACCGCGCAGCAGCTTTTCGATGCGGCGGCTGAGGTAGGCGTCATCGGCCGCACTGCACAGCCAAGGGAGGCTTTCGTCCTCCCCGCCCTGCGCGCGCAGACGCTCCTGCTCGCGCTCGGCGTAAGCGCGCCGCACATCCTCGCGCCGCCCGCGGTCGGTGGCCAGATGGCGGATGGCGGTGGCAGCGTAGGCGCGCCACTGCGCGGCATCGCCCACAAAGGCACCACTCTCCACCGCCTGCACCAGCTGCACCAGCGCCTCCTGCAGCACATCCTCCGCATCGGCCTCGCGGCGGGTCTGCTGGCGGGCATAGAGCAAAAGCCGGGAGCCGTTCGCCTCCAGCCACGCCGCCCAGTCCGGTGCGGGGGCGGTGGCAGCGACTGCTTCGGCGGGGGTACTCATCATCGTTTCACTCATACAAGCGCACGAGAGGGGGATTTTTGTGCCGTCGGGGACAAAAAAGCAGGTGTTCCCGCGCGCAAGAGCGCGAAAACACCTGCGACAGTCATTCGGAGCGCGCGGCTCAGCCCTGCTGCGCGGCCTGCTCGGCCTCGAGCTTCTGGCGCAGCTTCTCGGGCAGCTTCACCTGAATGTGAATCTCGCGCAGCTGCTTGTCGTCCACCGTGTCGGGCGCCTCGCACATGAGGTCGACGGCGCGGTTGTTCTTGGGGAAGGGAATCACCTCGCGGATGGACTCGCACTCGCCGATGAGCATGACCACGCGGTCGAGCCCCAGCGCCAAACCGCCGTGGGGCGGCGCGCCGAAGGAGAACGCACTGAGCAGGTGGCCGAAGCGCTCGCTGATGGTGGCCTCGTCCAGACCGAGGGCGCGGAAGGTCGCGTCCTGCAGGTCGCGCTCGTGGATACGCAGCGAACCGCCGCCCAGCTCATTGCCGTTGAAGATGACATCATAGGCCTCGGCACAAAGCTCGGTGGAAATCTCGCCGCGCAGCACCTTGTCCACATCCTCGGGCACGGGGCGGGTGAAGGGGTGGTGGATGGCGCAGAAGCGCCCCTCCTCCTTGTCCCACGCGAACATGGGGAAGCGCGTCACCCAAAAAAGATCAACCTCGTGGTTGTCCTTGAGCAGCTCCATGTGCTCGGCGCACTCAAGACGCACGCGACCGAGGATGGTGCAGCTCTCCTCCCAAGGCCCGGCGGCGAAGAACACGCAGTCGCCGCTCTCGATGTTGAGGCGCGTCTTGAGCGCCTCGATTTCCTCGTCCTTGAGACGCTTGGTGATGGGGCTCTTCCAGCCGTCGCGATCGTTGACATCGCGCACCTTGATGTAGGCCAGCCCCTTGGCGCCCGCCTCCACGGCGGTCTGCGTCAGGCTGTCGATCTGCCCCACGGAGGGCGAGAAGCCCTTGGCATTGATAGCCTTGACCACGCCGCCCGCCGCCACCGCACTGCTGAACACGCGGAAGTCGCTCGAGGCGAAGATGTCCGAGCAGTCGGTGAGCTTCATCTCGAAGCGGCGCTCGGGCTTGTCGGAGCCGTACTGATCCATCGCCTCGTGCCAGGTCATGCGCGGGAAGGGCGTCACAATGTCGCGGTTGACGGACTCCTTGAACACGCGCTTGAGCATCTCCTCCACCCAGCGATAGATGTCCTCGGGCGTGATGAAGCTCGCCTCGATATCCACCTGCGTGAACTCGGGCTGGCGGTCGGCGCGCAGATCCTCATCGCGGAAACAACGCGCAATCTGAAAATATTTTTCCAAGCCCGCCACCATGAGCAGCTGCTTGTACTGCTGGGGGCTTTGGGGCAGCGCGTAGAACTTGCCGGGGCTCACGCGGCTGGGCACCAGGTAGTCGCGGGCACCCTCGGGCGTGGATTTGGAAAGGATGGGCGTCTCGAGCTCCAGGAAGCCCTGCTCGTCGAGGTAGTCGCGCATGGCCTTGGTGATGCGGTGGCGCAGCATCATGTTGCGCTGCATGGCAGGGCGGCGCAGGTCGAGGAAGCGGTACTTGAGGCGGATATCCTCGTTGGTGTTGCTGCGGTCGAGCTGGAAGGGCAGCACCGCCGCGCGGTTGAGCACCTGCATCTCGTGCACCTCCACCTCGATTTCGCCCGTGGCGAGGTCGGGGTTGGTGGCATCAACCTCCTCGGTCTTGAGACGGCCGACCACGCGCCCCTTCACCTGAATGACGGACTCCACGCGCAGCGATTCGGCCTGCTTGGTCAGCTCGGCCGACACCTCGGGGTGGAACACCACCTGCGTTTTGCCCGCGCGGTCGCGCAAATCAATAAAAATCACCCCGCCGTGGTCGCGGACGGTATCCACCCAGCCGACCAACGCCACATTCTTGTCAACGTCCGTCAGGCGGAGTTCATCGCAGTTATGAGTGCGGTAACTGTTCATAAGCACATCTTCTGATAATTCTTCGGGCACAGGCTCCTCGCGAGCGCAGCAACGCGCAGAGAGTTTACTCCTTCACCCCCCATTGTCAAGCCTGTTTTGCGGGTGCGAGCGGAAGTCAGCGGGCATTCGCTACAGCGCATTGCCTCAAAAAAAACGCACCGAAGCAGGGGAAGCAAGAAAACGCCGTCGGACGGAATTTCG
>JBJEVL010000020.1:0-4333 GCA_051884335.1 Akkermansia sp.
CTACCTGCAAATCGCCGCCATCGATGCCATCAGCGGTACCTTCCAATGGTTTCTCGTGTGGGATCCCTCGCAGAGCATCGCCACCCGCCCCCTCGCCATCCGCAAAGATAGCACTCGGTATGCACCGAGTGCTATCAACGATTTTTTATGAAAATAGCATTCATGATAACGATTCTTTCGAACATCATCTCATTGGCTTTAACGTCATGCTTAGTTTTTCAAAAACAGACAGATGCACATTCCCGATGGGTTTACATCATGAACATTCGGCATCCCTCAAAAGATATAGCATTATCATGTATGGGGGTGTATGATCATCGTTTCTCTTCATCGTCCCCAAGTTACATAGAGAAAGCAAATGAGTTTAAGAATTTTTCTGTTTTTGCCTCAAAAGGCACTGTGGATATTGATGAGAGTTTCATCCCTCAAACTGATACTTCACTTCATTACGTAACTAATGAAGTGTCCTTGTCTGTCGGAGAATCAATAATAGATTTTAACGGATTTGAGATAAACGTAGTACAAGATGGATTTGTTGTATCTAACGGTAAAAAGAGCATATTCATACCGGAAAAACATGATTGGTCTGAAATAACATCAAATGGCTCCTTCCTTTATGGTGGTCATATGGGTCCAAGGAATGTTGGAGGCTTGCGCAAATTTCTATGGAATATAGGCTTAGTGGATAGCGGAATAGAATACACGAAACCGGAAAATGTGAAAAAGTATCGTTATCTGAAATGGTGTATATCACCGATAGAAACAAGCTCGAACGAATTCGAGGTTTACACGATATACATTCCGGCCCGAGACGTGGTTTGGCGAAAGCGTAAAGTTTGGTTTCAATCTAATGCAGATAAGTGAACCATTTGGCTATGGAGCAATTTCAGCTGGTGCCTTTCGAGGAGCATTCACGAACGTGTATGGCTACGAATCCATGACATGTGCAATACGATAGCGAAACCGAAATTGAGGACACCGGATTAAGCCCCTTTTGCTCGTGTACTACAACGGGCGTTTGTATCATCAACCAACACACGGCGTAAGAAAAACGAAAAGACACACAAGAGAGGGCGTTACAGCGCCGAGCTCACAAAGCTACGCAAGAAACAGTTTGCCTCTTTTATCAACGCTGCTTTTCTCGGTTGTATTGGCAGAGTCGTTCGAATGCCTAATGTTAATGTGTTTTGTAACAAATTGAAAACAAATGTTTAGCAAAAAGTTCCGTAACTTGTTATGAGATAAGGCGAATTTCGGATCTATTTTTATCGAGCTGTTTTTAAGTCACTTATAATAAACGATTTGGAGCCCATAAAAAGCACACTAGCAAAATGTAGGTGTGGTCTCTTCTGAGACCAAGGCAACATGGTTTCTATCGAGCCCTTTCCGTGCACATGTTGCCCACTGCTATGCAGTGCAAAAGACTCGCTCAGACTTGTTTGATCCCAGTCACATGGCAGGGCAACATTCATTGAATAGCACGCTCGATGTAAGTTAAAGAAACAAAGTCGATTACGTATGGTGCCCGGGGGTGGGCACGAATGACGCACCCCCTTGTCTCCTCGCCTTTCCAAGAGAGTTGTACTAGGATAGCACCGTTGCCCGCTACGGCAGGCAAGTCACACACGCCAACACCCCATCGGCAAGCGCCACAGCGCGAATTCCTCGCGAGTGGCGCTTGCTTGGTCTACCAGGGACAAGGCCGATGGGTGGCTCAAGGGTGGTATCATCACGAATGTTTTGATGATGTCGATGGAGTTCGCTCCCGAGGGGGTGCGTTCATGCCCTCGGCGGGGCATCACCGGCGGATGGGAAACTGCCCCGGGCTCGCGCAGATTATGCGCTTGACCGCTGCCCGAGCATGGGGTAGAACAGGGGCGTGACAGCCATCAAATGCCTTCTGCCCCTCTGCATCCTGCTGCTCAGCGCTTGTGACACCCTCAAGAGCGATTGCCGCGCCGTTGCCGAGCGCGAAGCTCAGATTGCCACCGAACCACGGGGAGATTACTACATCGGCCGTCGCTACCACATCCCCTACACCCGCTTCTGGGGCTACCTGCGGCGCCCGGGCGAAAGCTGGCGTACCGCCAAGCTCGTCATGATGGACGAAAGCACAGTGCACACCCCCGATCGCGGACCCGAGCCGCCCCTGCCCAACGCCGTCTACGGCAGCGATCAGAACGCCGAATACTACGTGTACGGCAGCTACACCGGCGAAAAGGGCTATGACTCCGGCACCGATCGCGCCTACCCCCTCTTCCGCCCCACTTCCTTTGCCCTGCGCAGCCGCGAGCCCGGCTTCCTCTTCCGCCCTTCGGAAAAATACTCCGAGGAATACGTCACCCTCATGCCCGAGCTCGTCCCCACGCCCGAGACCTGCCGACGCGCGTTGCAGCAGAACTGAGCACTTATGACGCGCATTCCGCGCGCGCGGCGCTGCTGCATCTGATATAATTTCCCACGCTCCCACACGCTTCACGACCATGGCTCAATCCAAAATTCTCGTCGGCCTCGAAATCGGAACCTCCAAAACCTGCATGGTGGTCGGTGAGATTCGCCCCGATGCCACCGCCACCATCATCGGCATCGGAGAGGTCTCCAGCGCGGGAATCCGCAAGGGCGAAATCATCAACCCCAGCATGGCGCGCCAGTGCATCTGCGATGCCTGGCAGCTCGCCCAGGACCATGCGGATGTCGACATCCTCAACGTCTACCTCTCCGTCACGGGTGAGCACATCATCGGCGAGACCTGCACCGGCTCCTTCCGTCTGCCCGATGATGAGCACATCATCGACGAAGAGCATGTGAACATCGCCAAGGAAAAAGCCGAGAAGCTCGAGCTGGGCTCCGACCGCTTCGTCTTCAACCGCGAGCTGGGAGGCTTCTCCATCGACGGCGGCGAGCCGACGCAGTACCCCATCGGGCTGACGGGGCGCACGCTGGACGTCAACTGCCACATCGTGCACGGCATCTCCACGCGGCTGCAAAACTCGCTGCTCTGCGTGCGCAAGGTGCCGCTGGAGGTGGAGGACATCGTCTTTGCCCCGCTGGCCACGGCGCAGATGGTGCTGACCCGCCAGCAGAAGGATGCCGGCGCCTTGCTCATCGACATCGGCGGCGGCACCACCGACTACATCTGCTACAAGGGCGGGGATGTCATCGCCTCCGGCTGCCTGCCCGTCGGCGGCAACACCATCAACGCCGACATCGTGAAACACACCGAGCAGCGCATCAACAACCGCGCCGCCGAAGTCTTCAAATGCACCGAGGGCAACGCCTTCGGCGATGTCAAAGACCAGTCGCTCGCCAAATACACGGGCGAGCTGGGCATGCACGAGGCCACCATCCCCCGCGGCCTGCTCAACAAAATCATCCGCGCGCGTCTGGGCGAAACCCTGGTGATGGTGCGCGAGCGCATCGCCGCCGTCGACCCCGAGCTGCTGCGCACCCCCGGCATGAGCGTCTACTTCTCCGGCGGCACCAGCCTCATGCGCGGGCTGGACGGGCTGGCGCGCTACATCTTCAACCTGCCCGTGCACCAGCCTGCACCGCTGGAGCCCGGCCGCGGCTACTCCTACCTCGCCGACCCGCGCTATTGCACCGCCATCGGCCTCATCCGCTACGCCCAGCGCGATGACGACGACGCCCTGCGCGGCAACGACATCGGCATCTTCCGCCGCTTCCTCAACTTCTTCCGCAGCTCGCACTGAGCCCCCTCTCCCACCCGTTTTTCCCTCTCTTTCCCCCCTACGGCTCCCATGCTTCGCTACCCTGACACCCCCCACCGCGACGACGGCATTGTCATCATCGGCCTCGGCGGCGCCGGGGCGCACATCCTGCAACAATTCAGCGGCTCCAGCGCCGAAAACGTCCGCATGTGTATCATCTCGCCCGATGAACGCCTCGGGCGCGAGCGCGGCAATGTCGAGTTCCTGCAGCTCGGCGCCGCCTTCAACCACGGGCTCGGCTGCGGCGGCGACCCCGAAGTCGGCCGCATGGCGCTGGAGGAGAGCCGCGCCGCCATCAGCGAGCTGCTCGCCGATGCGCGTCTGCTCGTCATGGTCGTCGGGCTGGGCGGCGGCACCGGCTCGGGCGTCGCCCCCCTGCTGGCCGAAATGGCCGCCGAAGCGGGCGTGTTCCTCGTCTCCGTCGTCATCATGCCCTTTGCGGGTGAAGGACGCCGCCGCCGCGCTCAGGCCGAGCAGGCGCTCGATGCCGTGTCGGCGCGCTCCGACATCGTCTGCTGCTTCGAGAACGACTACATGGAGGAGCTCTTCAATTCCAAGGACTCCCTGCAAAGCGTCTACGAAGCCGCCAACGCGCTCATCGCCCA
>JBJEVL010000021.1:0-4325 GCA_051884335.1 Akkermansia sp.
TTCTTGAAGCCGATGGGCATGGAGAGCCCGCTGGCCAGCTCGCGGTGCACCTGACTCTCCGTCGTGCGGGCGCCGATGGCGCCCCAAGCGATGAGGTCGCTGATGTACTGCGGGGTGATGACATCCAAAAACTCCGTGGCGGAGGGCACGCCCATCTCCGCCAGCCGCAGCAGCAGGCCGCGGCTCATGCGCAGCCCGCTGTTGATGCTGTAGGAGCCGTCCATGAAGGGGTCATTGATGAGCCCCTTCCAGCCGACGGTGGTGCGCGGTTTTTCAAAATACACGCGCATGATGAGCAGCAGGTCGTCCTCGTACTTCTTGCGGGCGGCAGCCAGCTTGGCGGCGTAGTCGATGGCGGCGCCGGTGTCGTGGATGGAGCAGGGCCCCACCATGACCGCCAGGCGATCATCCTGACCCCGGATAATGCGGCTGAACTCCTCGCGCGTGTCGAACACGAGCTTCTGCGCGGCAGGACTCGCGGGGAAGTCCTGCATGAGGATGGCGGGCGAAATCAGCGGACGGATGTCCGTGATGCGGACATCATCGGTTTTGAAGAAGCTCATGAACTTACTTGGGGTTCTTCCAAGAGTAGACATTGTCCTCGATAGCCTCGGCTTCCGCCTCGGCAGCAGCAGCTGCGGCCGCATCCTGCTTGCCCTTCTTGCCCTTCTTGCCTCCCTTGCGGCTCGTGGCGGCCTCGGTGTTGCCGGCGCCTTCGCCGTCAGCGCCCAAGCTGTAGACTAAGCACTTCTTGCCGCGCAGACGCTTGGAGTTGAAGGGGTCGATGCAGCCCTTCTCCTCCTCGCAGAGCACGATGTAGTAGGGCTGGCCCCAGGGGTCGTAGAAGTTGATGCCGTCGTTGGCATCGATGAAGAGTCCGTCGCGGGGCTGCTCCTGCTCGTCGGAGCGCAGGTAGGTGTCGCGGTTGGTGTTGATGCGGTTTTCGGCATCGTCCTCCTCGCGGTTGGTGAGCACCATGATGAGGCGGGCATCCTCGCCGGCCTTGGTGCGCAGGTAGATCTGATCCTGGGCATCGGGCTGCACCTCGTTGGCATCGTAGGGCAGCATGCCGTTGTAGTCTTGAGAGAAGCGGGTAACACCCTCCACAATGTCGGTGCAGACCTTCTTGGCCGCCGTCTTGGAGGCGTTTTCCTGAATGCTCATGTAGGTGGGGTAAGCGATACCGGCGAGCGTCGCCAGAATGGCAATGACGATAATCAGCTCAATCAGGGTAAAGCCCCCACGGCTGCGGTGCGGGAAATTTGCTTTCATACGCCCCGAATCCTATCACACTCTCGCGCCCACGGCAAGCGGAAAACAGTTCCTGCCACCGCGAAAAGAGCGCTTTTCAGCGGCGGCGGAGCAAACCGTAGCGCGGCGAGAAGACATAGGCCAGCGCAAAGCAGAGCCCCAGCACCAGCGCGATGGTCGCGCCCAAGTGCCAGCCCAGCGGGAAAGAAAGCCCGAACGCCAGCACCGAACCCAGCCCGCCGATGAGCCCTCCGCCCCAGAAAATCAGCTCCGTGCGGTCGGTGAGCAGGTACATGGTGGCGGCGGGCGCGACGAGCAGCCCGAGGGTCAGGAACGCGCCTACGGCTTGCAGGCTGGAGACCAGCACGAGGATGATGAGCGCCATGACGCCGTAGTTGAGCAGCGCCACGGGGATGCCCATGACGGCGGCGGCGCGCGGGTCGAAGAGCGCCAGCAGCAGCGGGCGGCGCAGCGCCGTGAGGCTCAGCACCGCGATGGCGCCGATGGCGTAGGCGAGCACGAGGTCGCTGTCGCCCATGCTGAGGATGTTGCCGAAGAGCCAGTCGTCCACCTTCTGCTGCAAGCCCAGCCGTACGAGGATGATGTAGCCCACGGCAAAGGCGGTGGTGTGCAGGACGGAGAGGGCGGTGTCGTGCTCCACGCGCCCCGTGCGCGACACGAAGAGCGAGCCCAGCCCCACGAGCAGCCCGGCCAGCACCGCCCCCGGCAGGATGCTCAGCGGCATGAACCCGAAGAGCAGAATGGCCAGCGCGATGCCGGGCAGCAGGGCGCAGGAAATGGTGCCGATTTGCAGCGAGGCGCGCCGCAGCACGACCAGCGCGCTGACATAGCCGTTGGAAAAGCCGATGACGGCGCAGGCCCACAGGCTGCGCTGCGCAGGCAGTTCGCGGAGGAAGTCCAGCCAATCATTCATGAGGGAAAACGGTGGGGAAAGGCTTGTTGCAGCCGGGCGGGGCTCAGCACCTCGGCCGTGCGCCCGGCGGCGATGAGCCGGCGGCGCAGCAGCAGCGCCTCGTCGAAAATCTCGGGCGCGGAGGCGAGGTCGTGGTGGCTGGCGATGATGAGCCGACCCTCGGCCGCCAGCTCGCGCAGGATGCGCGCCAGCGCCGCCGTGCCCGGCACATCCAGCCCCGTGAAAGGCTCGTCCAGCAGCAGGATGTGCGCCTCCTGCGCCAGCGCCCGCGCCAGAAAGACGCGCTGCTGCTGCCCGCCCGAAAGCGCGCCGATTTGGCGCTCGGCCAGCTCCTCCAAGTCAAGCGTGGCGAGCGCCTTGTCGATGATGGCGCGGTCGTGCGTCCGCACGGCGCCCCAAACGCCCAGCGCCGCCCAGCGCCCCATGGCCACCACCTCGCGCACGGTGATGGGGAAGCGCGGGTCGATGTCGCGGCTCTGCGGCAGGTAGGCAATTTCGTGCTGCTGGCGGTGCAGGGGAGCCCCGCTCCACAGCACCGTGCCGCCCGTGGGGCGGTGCAGCCCCGCCAGCACGTTGAGCAGGGTGGACTTGCCCGCGCCGTTGGGGCCGATGAGCGCCAGCGTTTGCCCGCAGCTCGCCGTGAACGACAGCTCCTCCAGCGCGGGCTGCCCGCCGTAGTCGGCGCAGAGCCCGCGCACGCAGAGCTCGTGGCGGTGCGGGTGGGGATGCCCGCCGCCCCAGCAGATGTGAGACGCTACCATGTGAAACGGAAAAGGGTGTGGAGTTGCGTGCCCTGCTGCCAATCGCCCGCCGTGACCGTGGGGCGGCCGGGCGGCTCGGCGCGCAGCGTGACCCCGTGCCAGCCGGGCTCAGCCCACTCGGCTTCCAGTTCGACCTCCGCCGCCCCCGAGGCGGGCAGGGAGAGGACGGGCAGCCACGGCGCCGGCTCGTCCGGCGGCATCTCGGCCAGCACCTGCCCGCCGTGCCGCAGGCGCATCCGCAGGGGGCGACCATCGAAAAACACGCTGACGGGCACGCTCACCGCCTCGCGCGCCTCGCGCGCTGCTGCCGGAGCTGCCGCGCGGTGCTGCAGGAGGTAGGGCAGGGGCGCCCCCGCCGCCAGCACCCCCAGCAGGGTGCAGAGGAACATGCTGCGCGGGCTCATGGCTGCGCGCCCTCCTTCCCATCCGCCAGCCCGTCGCACACCGCCTGCACGTTGCGGCGGAAGAGCTCGGCATAGCTCAGGCGCTCGGGCGAGATGCCGTCGGCAATGAGCGCCTGCGTGCCGGCGCCCAGCTGCTGCGCCAGCGCCACCATGCCGCGATCCTCCTCATACGCCTCGGTGAACAGACAGCGCGCCCCCGTGCGGCGCAGCTGCACCAGCAGCGCCGCGAGGCTCTCCGTGTCGCCCTCGCTCTCGCTGGCGATGCCGTACACCGCCACGGGCGTGAAGCCGAACTCCGCGCACCAGTGGCAAAAAGCCGCATGCCCCGTCACCAGCACCCGCTGCTCGGGCGGGATGGCGGCAAAGCGCAACGCCGCCTCGCGGTGCAGGGCATCCAGCTCTGCCGACAGCGCGCGAAAACGCTCGGTGAACGCGGCGCGATGCTCCGGGCAGCGGCGGCAGAGCTCGACCAGCAGCACCCGCGCGGCACGGCGCACCTGCGCGGGGGAGTTCCACCAGTGCGGGTCGGCCACCGCTGTGCCCGGCAGGCAGACATCGGGCAGCGTCGCCCCCAGCTCCACCACTGCCGTGCTCGGCGGCAGCGAGCGCCGCAAATCGTTCAAGTAGGGCTCCACCCCCTTGCCGCAGGCCAGCAGCAGGGGCGCCTGCGCCGCCGCCGCCAACTCCGCCGTGCCCGGCGCAAACTCATGCAAATCGCCCGCCCCCGAATACAGCGGCAGCACCTGCACCGCCTCTCCCCCCAGCCCCTGCGCCAGCTCACCGAGCAAGGGGTGCAGCACCGCAATGCGCAGCGTGCCCTGCGCCCCGAGGGCACACGGCAGCCACCACAGCAGAACACAGAGCAAGCGCAGCATCGTCCCTCCATTGTACCGAACGCGTCAAGCCCCCCCCCCTGCGGGATCAGGGCAAACGCATTGGGGGCATGTCATGAAAAGTGAGTCATGAAAAGACCGT
>JBJEVL010000022.1:0-4300 GCA_051884335.1 Akkermansia sp.
CTCGCCGGGGAACGCAGCCCGCAACAGGATTTTCTGATGGCTCGGCTGCAGGAGGAGCATCCCGAGCTTGCCCAGGCGGCCTACCGCTCGGTGGCGCGTCGTGCCCCCGAGCGCCTGCAGCAGGCAGCCGTGCTCAATGCGGAGCTCTGCGCCCTGCGCGCCGGGGATACTCAGGCGGCGGAACGCATTGCGCAGGATCCGGCTCTCCCCCTCCGCATCCGACAGCGGGTGCGCGCCCTCCGGGCAGACTATCTGGCGGATCGGGATCCGGCAACAGCAGCGGCCGAAATCACCGCGCTGCTCAGCGAGCAACCTCCTCTCGCCCTGCGACAGGATGCGGAACTCTCTTTGGCCTATCTGCGCCTCTGCCATCCCGACGCCACCACCCCCACGGGTGAGGACGAGGAGGTGCTGCACCCCCTCACGGATCCGACCGAGGAGCAACTCCTGCGCTACTATGCTCTGCAGGAGCAATGGCTGCTGCAGCGTCATCCCAACGATACCGCCGCAGCCGAGCGCCTGCTGCGCCGAGCGGCGGCAGAAGCGAAAAACCCGAAACTCTATGCCATCCTGACCCTGCATCTGGTGCATCGGCTCTCGGCAGATGCACGCCACGAGGCGGCCATCCGCGAGCTCCGCACGCTGTTGCAGCGCTACCCGAAAGGGGCGTATGCAGCGCGGGCGCTCTTTCTGATGGCGCATGAATCGGAGCTGCTCGGCACGCGTGAGGGGCTCGATCGCGCCCTGCAACTCTATACGCGCTGTGCCGAGGGGCGCGGAAGCACGGCGGCGACAGCCGCCATCCGCTGCGGTGCGGTGCTGAGCCGTTTGGGCAGGCATGAGCAGGCCATCTCGCGCCTGCGCGCACTCGTGCTCCCGGAGGGCGACCGGGGACGCTCCCCCGCCCTCGATACCCGCGAGCGCACGCTCGCCGCCGCCGCTTTGGCCAATGCCTACGCTCAGTTGGGCACGCGCGAATCCCTGCAGGAAGCCGTCAACGCCGCCACCATCATGCTCGACCACCCCGAGCTTTCACCGCGCTGGCGGCTCTTCACCCTGCTGCACCACGCGCTGCTCTGCGCGCGCGCGGGCAAGAATGATTTGGCTCTCGGCGACTACCTGACCATCCTCGGGCGACGTCCCCCCCGCGGCACGGAGCCGGATGCCAAGGAACTTCCCTATTACCATCAGGCGACGGCGGGCGCCGTGGCGCAATACCTCATCGGCAAGCGCTACACCGAGGCGGCAGCCCTGGCCGATGAGATTGCGGTTTGGGAGCAGGATGTGCACCCCGAGGAGGCGGCTCATTTTCGCATGATGGCTGAGCAAATCCGCCGCACCCATTTTCTGCCCTCTGCCCGCTGAGCACACCGCTGCGACACGTCCGAACCGGGGCCTTCTCTGCGCGAGTCGGCCGCCGGGAATGCCTTGCCGAACGGCGGGCAGGTGAGGAACAGAGGGGAGACTCAGCGCAGGTCGACCCACAGCGCGCGATGGTCGCTCGCCCGCTCGGCAGCGGGAATATCCACCACGCCGCAGCCCTTGCGCGGCCGGATGCGCGCCCGCAGCACGCCGTTGACAAACAGCTGGTCGAACACATAATACTGCCTGCCTCCGCGGAAATAGTGCGTCCACTCCTCCCCCCGGCTGTCGCCCGGGCTCAGGCGGCTGAGCGTAGCGGGAGCGTTTTTGTCCCCCTGCACCATGACCTGCACGGAGGGATCGGCAGGCGTGTCGTTCCAATCCCCGAAAATCACCAAGGGCACATTCGGTTGCAGGCGCTGCCGGCGGCGGGCGTAGTCGTACACGGTCTGCGCCTCCTGCTCGCGCAGGGCGGCGGCGGCGGCGGCATTCTGCGCCAGTCGCGATTTGAGGTGCGCCCCCATCACGCGGAAGAGTCGCCCGTCATCCGTGCGCAGCGTCACATCGAGAATCCCGCGCAGCAGCTTCTGCCGATGATTGCCGAACAAGCCGTAATCGCGCTGCGAGTGATTCTCCACCAGCGGCCAACGGGATAACATGCCCAAGGCACGATCCTCGCCCATGCGCTCCAGCACATAGGCATGCGGCAACTCCACTCCCCGCTGTGCCAAGCGGCGCTGCAAATCAGCCAACGCCCGCTTGCCCCCGATTTCAACAAGACCCACGACCTGCGGATCGACCGAGGCAATGACCTCGGCCACGCACTCGCGCTCGGCCTCCGGCTTGGGGCGCAGGACATAGCGGCTGCGCTGCGGCTCTCCTTCCACAAAATAGTTCTTCACGTTGTATGTCAGCAGGCGCACGGGCGCGCCCTTCCCGGCGGGCAGCGCCGGGGGCATGTCGGCTTCCTCTGCAGGGGCTTCCCGGGCAGCAGCCACCTCGGTTTCCTCCTCCGTCGGAAGCATCGCCGCCCCGACGGCGGGTGCAGGCTGAGTGACCGCTCCCTCCCCGCCCCAATAGGATTGCCCCAGCACCGCGATGAGCAGTACCATCAGCAGCAACAGGGAATCTGCACGACGCAAACGGCGGTACAGTCCTCCTCGCAACACATGTTTTGCAGCTGGCATGCCTCCCACAGCATACACATTCCGCATCGCCACAGCAAGGGGAAAATGTCTGCCTCCCGCGCAAGCCGATGTAATAGTTATGAGGTTAGATTGCGGCAGACCGGGCATCGCGCTAAAGATGCAGGTGTATGAAGCGCATCTCACTTTTATGGGCTCTGCCGAGCCTGCTCGGAACGGCATGGGCGGGTTGGTCGGGCAGCACCTACTATTGGAACGGTGATGAGGCCGGAGGCGAACAGCTTGCCCGCGTCAGCACGGCCGACTCCTCAGGCAGCAGTCCCTACACGATGCAGGCGGGCGATCTGCGCTTCGGCACCCTCAGTCTGCTGAGCCTGAGCGACGGCAGCACGCTGCAGGTGATTGAGAACACAAGCAATCTGCGCGATTTGGCCATGCTGCACATCGAGGAGCTGAGCATCGCGTCCGCCGGCAATGCCTCGTTGGAGGTGGGCGTGCGGCAGGGAGTGCGGCTGGATGCTGTCAGCAGCGGAACGCTCAGCATTCAGGTGACGGGCGAACTGGTGGCCGGCATCGGGGTGGCTACGGGGACACAGCTCAGCGGCAACGGCGGGGTGCTGCAACTCGCGGGCAGCTACGATGCCTCGGCCTACACGGCTCCGGGCAGCTACACCCTCGCCGAGCTGTCGGGCGATTGGGCAGCCATCACCACCGAGGGGCTGACGCTGACACCCGCCACAGGCTGCCTCGTCGGAGCCGATGTGTCCGAGGGGGTGCTGCAACTCGCGGTGTTTGATGCCGCTGCCTACCGACATCTGCAAGGGGGCGTGGTGCAGGGGAGCGCCACGGCCGCAAGCGCCGATGTGGCCTACGGCACCTCCTTGGGCTCGGCCGTCCCCGATGCCTCGCAGGAGTGGACGCTGCAGGTGCAGGGGACACTCACGGGGCCCACGACCTCAAGCGGAGCGGCGCAGACGGTGCTCATCTCGTCCTTCGATCCCGGCAATGGGCAGGTATACGGCAACGGCAAGGTGTACGCCGGAGGCGATTTCGCCCTCTACGTGACGCCGGACGGCAATGTGTACCTCATGGGCGGCTCCGGCACCGGCAGCTTCAGTGAGCTGCTGCATACAGGGCAGACTTGGCAGTCGGCCGAGTATCAGCTTCTGTTGCAGGGGGATGGCACCCAGGTGCAGGTGCTCAGCGGCAGTCTGGTGCTGGACGGCACGAGCTACGCGCTGCAAACGGGCTCCGCGGCTCTGGATGCCATGCCGTCCGACGGTCTGCAGGAGCTGTACATGCGCGGCGCAACGGGCAGCAGCGCAACCTTTACCGCCGTGGCGGGTCAGGGCTCCGCGCCGACCGTGCAGCAGGAGTGGGTGCTGGCGGGCACGGCCGATTTGGCCTTGCTGCGCGCGGGGGACTATGCTGCGGTGGAGGGCGGCGGAGCCATCGCTGCCGCCTTGGACAACACGACACCGCTGCTCTTCAACGGCGGCACCCTGCACAGCGCGTCCGATGCGTACCTGCTCAACAGCCTCTCGGCTTCGGCGGGGCAGGCCATTCGCTTCGATTTGGCGAGCGGCAGCACGCTCCGCATCGCAGACGGTCAGGCGGCGCTCAACAGCGCGGGCAGCGGCATGGTGCTGACGGGTGGGGGCACCCTGCGCTTGGAAAGCCTCGCGGGCGGCGAGCTGCGGCAGCTCACGGTGGGGGCGGGCAGTCGTTTGGAGCTGCAGGCACCCGCAGGCGTCCAGCTCGACACCACGGCCAATACCCTCGCGACCACAGCC
>JBJEVL010000023.1:0-4283 GCA_051884335.1 Akkermansia sp.
AAAGTCGATGCGGGGGCTGGTGCGCGGGTCGTCGATGCCCAGCACGGGCGCCAGCAGGTTGGATTGCAGGATGGCGCAGTCCAGGCTTTCGATGGGGTGCTCGGCGTCGAATCTGCCCGGCTTGGCGTTCAGGATGTACCACTGCCCGTCGAGGTACATGCCGAACTCGTGCTTGCCGCGGGGGCGGTGCGGGGCGCTCGGGGCGGGGGAGACGCTGAACGCGTCGCCGATGGCGGCGAGGAAACTCGCGGGGCTGTGCCCGTTGAGATCCGCAACCACGCGGTTGTAGTCCATGATGAAGAGATCCTCGTCGCAGAAGGTGACGGCCATCAGGTAGTTGAACTCCTCCTGCCCCGTGTAGTCGGGGTGCTCGGCGCGGCGCTTGGCGGAGACGGCGGCGCTGCTGGCCGTGCGGTGGTGCCCGTCGGCGATGTAGAGCGCCGGCACCTCCTCAAAACCCTTGCGGATGCACTCGATGACCTCGGGGTCATCCACGGGCCACAGGATGTGGGTCACGCCGTCTTCGGAGGTGAAGTCGTACTCGGGTTTGTGGAACTTGATCCACTCGCGGATGGCGGTGGCGATGCCCTCGTGCTTGCGGTAGGCGAGGAACACGGGCTCGGTCTGCACGGAGCAGGCGTCGAAATGGTTGATGCGGTCGAGCTCCTTCTCCTTGCGGGTCAGTTCGTGCTTCTTGATGGTGCCGTCGAGGTATTCGTCCACCGAGGCGCAGCCCACGATGCCCGTCTGCACCCGCCCCCACATGATCTGGCGGTAGATGTAGTAGCAGGGCTTGTCCTCGCGCATCAGAAAACCCTTGCGGAGGAAGGTCTCGAGATTCTCGCGGCTCTTGGCGTAGGTCTCCGGCTCGTGGATGGCGGCTTCGCTCGTGTCGATGTCGGCGCGGCAGATGTGGAGGTAGCTGCTCGCGTTGCCGGCGGCCATGGCGCAGGCTTCCGCGTGGTTCATGACATCGTAGGGCAGGCAGGAGACTTGCTCAGCGTACGGCTTGGGCGGCCGCAGAGCGGCAAAGGGACGGATGGTGGCCATAAGTAGGAGTTTTTGGAAAACGGGTTGCCGTCATGCTACGCTTTTACTCCCGCCAAGTCAAGGGAGAAGCTCGTTGTCCCCCCCGATGCTGACAGAGAGCGCGCGGGGCGCCCGCCGGGCGCCGGGGAAAAGCCGCCGGAGCGGGCGGGAGCGCCCGCATCTGCCCGAGCTGCCCTCCGTTCCGCCGAGAGCTGCATTGCGCCGCCGGAGGGGGCGGGGAGCCCGCATCTGCCCGCCGAAAGCAGCGCGCCCCGCACACCGATGCGGCGTGCGGGGCGGGGAAGGGGTGCGCAGCGGCGGCTCAGTGCTTCTTGCAGAACTCCTCCAGGCGGTCGAGCCCCTCCTTGAGCACATCGAGCGAGGTGCAGTAGGAGATGCGGATGCCGTTGTCGTAGCCGAAGGCGATGCCGGGCACCGCCGCCACCTTGTAGCGGTCGAGCAGCTGCTCGCAGAGCTCCAGGGAGGGGATGCCCAGCTCCGTGGTGTCGATGAAGAAGTAGAACGCCCCCTGCGGCTCCACCACCTTGATCTTGGGCATGGCGCACAGGCGCTGGTAGACATACTGGCGGCGGAAGTCGTACTCCTCGCGCAGGTCGGCGATGAAGGACTGGTCGCCCGTCAGCGCCTCGATGGCGCCGTACTGGGCAAAGGTCGTGGTGTTGGAAGCGGTGTGGTCCTGAATGAGCTTGATGGACTTGGCAATGGGCTCGGGCGCGGCGGAGTAGCCGAGGCGCCAGCCCGTCATGGCGTAGCCCTTGGAGAAGCCGTTGATGGTGATGGTCAGGTCGTAAATCTCCTTGGACAGCGAGGCCATGGACACCATCTTGGTGTCGCCGTAGGTCAGGTACTCGTAGATCTCATCGGCCATGATGATGATGTCCTCCCCGACCGCGACCTCGCCGATGGCGCGCAGCTCCTCCTCGGTGTAGACGGCACCCGTCGGGTTGTGCGGGGTGGTGATGATGATCATCTTGGTGCGGGGCGTCATGTACTCCTCGAACTGCTCGGCGGTGATCTTCCAGCCGTTCTCCGCCGTGGTGGGCACGATGACGGGCACGCCGCCGCAGAGCTGCACCATGCTGGGGTAGCTCACCCAGTAGGGGGCGGGGATAATCACCTCATCGCCCTCGTTGAGCACGGCGCGCATCGCCTCGTACTCCGCGGGCTTGGCGCCGGAGGTCACGCAAATCTGGTTGATGTTGTACTCCAACCCGTTGTCGCGCTTGAGTTTGTCGCAAATCGCCTGGCGCAGGGCGGGCAGACCGACGGAGGGGGTGTACTTGGTCTGCCCCTCGTTGAGCGCCTTGATGGCGGCTTGTTTGATGTTATCGGGCGTGTCCTTGTCGGGCTCGCCGCCGGCAAGGCCGAAAACCTGCTCGCCGCGCGCCTTCATCTCCTTGGCCTTGTTCGTGACAGCCAGCGTCAGAGAGGGAGTCAGGGCAGCAACATAATCAGAAATCAGTTCCATGGCAGGGGGTGCGTTCGTCGTAAAAGTTCAGGTGGATGCGGCTGCGGAGCACATGCCCGCAGAGCAGCGGCAACGATGTTACCTCCTTTGTCCCCCCTAATCAAGGATAATATGCGCCAGCCCCGCGGCTTTTTGAAATTGGCGCCACCGCCGCTCCCGCGCTCGCCACCGACCACGCGCCCGACCGCCGCCCGACCGCCGCCCACACGCCCGCCGTCACTGCCCACGCGCCCGACCGCCGCCCGACCGCCGCCCGACCACGCGCCCGACCACGCGCCCGACCACGCGCCCGACCACGCGCCCGACCGCCGTCCACACGCCCGCCGCCCGACACAAAACCGCCCGCCTCCGATGCGGAGGCGGGCGGCTCATGCTCGATGGGGGACTCGAACCCCCACGGATCTCTCCATTAGATCCTTAGTCTAACGCGTCTACCAATTCCGCCAACCGAGCATCAGTTGTCGCACTTGGTAAGGTGCGCCGCAACTATACACAGTGCGGTAGCTGAAAGCAAGACTTTTTTTGCAGAAAATGCGCCTGCCGGGCAGTTTTTTGCGGCTCAGCGGCTGCGGCGCCCCTGATAACGCCCCTGCGCATCGTAGTAGGACGTGCCGCCGGAGCCATCGGCCGCGCGCCCCTGGTAGCGCCCCTGCGCATCGTAGTAAGACGAGCCGCCGGGGTCGCTGGCCGCGCGCCCCTGATAACGCCCCTGCGCATCGTAGTAGGACGTGCCTCCGGCACCGTTGACCGCGCGCCCCTGGTAGCGCCCCTGCGCATCGTAGTAGGACGTGCCGCCGGGGTCGCTGACCGCGCGCCCCTGATAACGCCCCTGCGCATCGTAATAGGATGTGCTGCCGGGGCCGTTGACCTCGTGCCCCTGATAGCGCCCCTGTGCATCGTAGTAGCTCTGGGCGGCCAGGGGCAGAGCCGTCAGCAGCAGGGCGGGAAGAAAGCGGGCGGGGAGGGAGAGTCGGGCATTCATGGGGTGTCAGGGGATGATGTTGTCGGGGTAAAACGCTTGGAACGTGGCGAGAATGTCCGCCAACTCATCGCTCAGGTAGCCCGCGGCCGTGGTCGCAATGTCCTCGGGAATCCCGAAGTAGCACTCGGCAATGCCCCCCGCGATCGCCGCCTGCGTGTCGGCATCCGCGCCCAGCGACACCGCGTTGCGGATAGCATCCTCGTAGTCGCGCGCCTCGAGAAAGCAGAGAAGCGCCTGCGGCACGGAATCCATGCAGCGCTCGGAGAACGTGCAGGTGGGGCGAATCTCCTCCAAACTGCGATCCATGGGGTAGTAGTGCGCGTCGATGTACGCGCGGATGCCCTCCTGAGTCTCCCCGTGCAGGGCGAGGAACGCCGCCATGGCGGTAGCCTCCGCCCCCTTGAGCCCCTCGGGGTGATTGTGCGTCACCACAGTGACATCGCGGCACAGGCGGCGCAGCTCCTCGGCATCGCGCGCGACCCACGCCACCGCGCCGATGCGCATGGCGCTGCCGTTGCCGAAGCTGTTGTAGGGGCGGGGATTCGGGGAGTCGAGCCAATCGCGGAAACTCGCGCCGTAGTCTGCATCGGGGTAGGCGTGCCCGAGCCGCTGCATCTGCCGCACGGCGAGGTCGGGAAGCTCGCCGCGCCCGGCGCGGTAATCCATCAGCGCCTGGCAGATCGCCAAACTCATCACACTGTCATCGGTGAATTCGCAGTGTGGGGTGAACAGAGTAAAATCCTTGCTGCAGCATGGGATAAATTCATACTGCAAGCCGATAAT
>JBJEVL010000024.1:0-4266 GCA_051884335.1 Akkermansia sp.
TGTCCGGGCATCAATGCGGTCATTGAGGGCTATGTCTCCGCAGCCTACCGCCGCGGTTGGCGCGTCATCGGCTTCCACGACGGCTTTGAAGGCCTGCTGCCCGTGGCCGGCGGGCGGCGCTACGAAACGCTCACGCCCGACAAGACCCACCAAATTCGCTCCTACGGCGGCACCATCCTCGGCACCACCAGCACGGGCAATTTCAAAATCCACATCAACAAGCTCGGGCGTGCGTCCATCGACACGGACATGCTGGCCAAAGCCAAGAAGACCATCACGGCCTTGGGGCTGGAAGCCCTCGCCGTGGTGGGTGGTTCCGGATCGGCCCGCACCGCCAGCCTGCTGGCCGACGAAGGCCTGCCCGTCATCTCCATCCCCAAGACCATCAACAACGACCTCTGCGAAGCCTCCGACTACACCTTCGGCTTCCAAAGCGCCGTCACCACGGTCACGGAATCCATCGACCGCATCCGCACCACGGCCAACTCCCACCAGCGCATGATGGTGGTCGAGGTCATGGGCGACCAATCCGGCTGGATTGCCCTGCACAGCGGCATCTCCACCGCGGCGGATGTCGTGCTCATCCCCGAGATCCCCTTCGACCTGCAAAACGTGGTCGAGTGCATCAACGCCCGCAAAGCGACGGGACAGCGCGAAATCATCGTCGTGGTCTGCGAAGGAGCCCGCCTCAACGGCGAACTCATCACCATCCGCAACAAGGACAAGGGCGAGGAACGCCTCGGAGGCATCGGCAATCGCCTCTCGCGCATGCTGCAGGAGCTCACCGGCATTGAAACACGCTACTGCGTGCTGGGTCACACCCAGCGCGGCGGCTCGCCCTGCGCCTTCGACCGCATTACCGCCCTGCGCTTCGGGGTGGAGGCCGTCAAGCTCATCGAGCGCCGCGAATACGGCAAGACCCTCGTCCTCAACGGGCCGAATGTCAACACCGTCTCCATCGAAGAGGCCGTGCGCTCGCTGCGTCTCGTCCACCCCGACAGCCAGCTGGTACGCACGGCGCGCGATCTCGGCATTATCTTCGGCGATCGCACCCCCGACCGACTCATGAGTGAGCGCGCTATGGAAACCGCCGCCAAAGCCGCCAAGAAGTGCAGCAAAAAGGCCTGTAAAACCAAGAGCGCATGAAGTCCCCCCTGACCATCTTCGGTGCCTGCTTCGGGCTGCTGACCGCTCTGCTCGGCAGCTCCTGCTCCTCGACGGAGGGAGTTCTCCCCGAGGAGACAACTCCGAGCTATGTCTGCGTGGAAACCAACAGCGGCCGCATTCTCTACGCGCAGAATGCGACGGAGAAGCGCCCCATCGGCATGCTGACCAACCTCGCCACCGCCTGTGTGGCGATGGATTGGATTAAGGCAGCCGGGGTGGAGCTGGATCGGCAGATTCCCGTGCCGGCAGCCGCTGCGCAGTGGCCCAAGACCAACCTGCTCAAGCTGAAGCCGGGGGACACGATGACCATTCGCGACGCGCTGTACTCCACCCTCATGTGGGACGACAGCGCCAGCGCCATGACCCTCGCCTATGCCTGCGGTGCCTACATCAACCCCAATGATCCGGCGGCGGCATTCGTCAACCAGATGAACCGCCTCGCGGCGCGTCTGCTGATGAGCTCCACCTACTTCAAGGGGACCAGCGGTGCGGTCGTCTCGCAATCCACGGCGCGCGACCTCGCCCTGCTCGGCATGTATGCCATCGGCAACCCCGACCTGTTGGCCATCACCAACCAGCCGGGAACCACCGTCACCATCAACAGCGCCACCGGAAGCCGCACACAGCTGGTTCGCAACAACAACCGCCTGCTCGCCCTCTCGGAAATGGTCGATGGGCTCAAGGCGGGGCAATCGCGCAGCGCAGGGGCCTGTCTCATGGTCACGGCGCGCCGCGTCTCCGTCAAGCGCACCAACCCCGTCACCGGCAAGCAAGCCACCTATGGTCAGCGCCTGCTCGTGGTCATGCTCGGCATGCCCAATTCCAAAACACGCTACACCACCGCCGCCCACTTCCTGCGCGACGGCTGGGATGTTTGGGAAAAATGGCTGCCCACCAACGACTACCAAGATAAAACTAAATTCATCATTCTCCCTAATTAACAACTCTTTCTCCCATGAACATCGGTATTTTGAACGCCGGAGGCGATTGTCCCGGATTGAATGCGGTGATTGAAGGCGCCGTCTGTGCAGCCTCCGCCCGCGGATGGATTGTCTACGGCTTTTACGATGGCTTCGAGGGGCTGCTCTCGACTCCCGAGAACGAGCGCTGGCGCATCCTCACCCCCGAGAACTGCCACAACATCCGCTCCGAGGGCGGCACCATTCTCGGCACGGTCAACAAGGGCAACTTCACCGTCAAGAGCGGTGTCGGCGGCCGCATGCAGATTGCTCAGGAGGTGCTCGACCGCAGCAAGGCCACCGTCGAACGCCTGCAGCTGGAGGCGCTCATCGTCGTGGGCGGCGACGGCTCGCAGACCATCGGGCTCGAGCTGCGCCAGATCGGCCTGCCCATCGTGGGCGTGCCCAAGACCATCGACAATGATCTGGGCGCCACCGACTACACCTTCGGTTTCTGGACCGCCGTTTCCATCGTCTCCCAAAACCTCGACCGCCTGCGCACCACGGCCTACTCGCACCAGCGCATGATGGTGGTGGAGGTCATGGGGCGCCACGCGGGCTGGATTGCCCTCTACGGCGGCATGGCCGGCGGCGCGGATGTCATTCTGCTGCCGGAAATCGAGTTCACCCTCGAGGATGTGGTGCGCAAGGTCGAGCTGCTCAAGGCTCTCGGTCAGCGCGAAATCCTCGTGGTCGTCAGCGAAGGCGCCAAGATTTCCGGCAAGCTGCTCACGCTGGATGAGGAGACCAAGGGCGAGGTACGCCTCGGCGGCATCGCCAACTTCCTCTCCACCAAGCTGGAGACCATCACCGGCATCGAAACCCGCTACTGCGTGCTGGGGCACACCCAACGCGGCGGCGCGCCCATTCCCTTCGACCGTGTCCTCGGTGTGCGCTGCGGCGCCAAGGCCATCGACCTCATCGAGGAGGGCAAGTTCGGCGAAACCGTGGCTCTGAGCGGTATCGACATGGTATCCATGCCCATCGAGGAGGCCGTGCGCACCCTGCATCTGGTGGACAGCAAGAGCCAAATCGTCGAATCGGCCAAGGAAATCGGTATCTCCTTCGGCGACTCCGAGAGCTGAACGCGCGCGCGTGATTTCCCTTCCCCACCCCCATGCGCCCCATGCGCATGGGGGTTTTGCGTGAAAGCGCAGGCAACGCGGCGCCCGACCTTGCGGAGCCGAGACACAAAAAAGCCGCCGTCCATGGGGAGGGGGGCGTGCAGGCGAAAGCAACGCGGTGCCCGACATGGCAACGCCAAACACAAAACCCCCGCCGTCCGAAAACGGACGGCGGGGGCGGGCAGTTGAGCCGAGGACTCGGCAGAATCAGAACTCGTAGCGCAAGCCGACATTGCCGGTGACGCTGCCGCGCTTGGCACCGACACGGCCATAGCCACCCGCCACAAGATCCAGCTGATCGGAGAGGGGGATGGTGGCATTCAGCCCGAACTGACCATAGAAGCAGTCGCGCTTCGAGGATTCAACGCTGAACGGGAGCCCATCGGCACCCGCGAAGCGGTTGATCGCATCGGGGCTGCGGTCACTGAGCTCGAACACCGCCGAGGCCGAAGCCGTCAGCGTGCCGCGCTCACGCTGCGGCAGGGCACGGAACTGCATGGTGTAGCGCGCGCCGAGCCCGAGCTGCACGAGATTGAGGTTATCGTACTGCGTGTTGAGACTCGCCTCGCCCGCGCCGTGCTCGCGCAGGTTGTTGATGTCGATGTAGGCGTAGTTGACATCAAGGAAGGGCGTGGCGACAGCGTTCTGGGATTCGATCACGAAATCCCGGCTCAGCTCGTAGCCCACGTTGATGGAGTGCGCCGTCATGCTGCCCTGCGCCGTCGCGGCGAAATCATGCCCCGGAGCGCTGACCGTGATGCCGCGGCGCGTGTCAAAATCGAAGATACCGACACCGACCGACAGCTTGTGGTCATACGAACCCGTGCGCACAGCGCTGTAGAGGTCGATGAAGTAGGTATCCGTGTCGAACTTCGTCTCCGGCGCGCGGGCAATGGAGTTCTCATAGCCGAAGGCCACCCCGAGGGTCGCGTGGCAGCAAAGCTGGCGATCCACGCCCAGCAACAGGCCGTTCCAAGTGCGGGAGTACTTGCCCATGGCCGACTGGCTGCTGATGC
>JBJEVL010000025.1:0-4247 GCA_051884335.1 Akkermansia sp.
GGTAGCTCAGGTAGTCGCCCTCGCGGCTGCGGCGGGCGGCGGCGAGCATCTGCTGCCAGGCATCGCCCAGCGTGCGGTTCAGGCGTTCGCCGGATTCGGGCGTGGCGGGGGCGCTCAGGTAGGCTTGCAGCGCCTCGCCGCCGCGCTCGGCGGCATCTTCGCCGCGCTGCCGCAGGTATTGCTGCACCTGCGCGTTCCACGCAGCGGTGAAGCCGCGGAAGCCGCGCGGCATGTGCCAGCGGTGGGTGTAGGCGGGCACATCCTCCTCCTCGGCAAAACCGAGGGGCAACTCGCTGTCTGCCGGGTGCTGCCATTCGAGCCCCTTGTATTCCACGCGGCGCCCGCAGCTGCCGAGAAGCAGAGCTATGCCCAGGCCTAGGACCAGACCCGGCAGGGCGGCGGAGAACAGGTGCTGGCGGGCGGGGCGGCTCATGATTCGTAGTAGGTGCGGCGGCGCGGGTCGCTGGCCTCGCGGAAGGCCTCGCCGATGAAGGTGACCATGAGCAGGGTGGCTACCAGCGCTCCGAAGGCCGAGGACACAATCCAGGGCGAGGAGAGCTTGGAGAGCCCGTCGTTGAGCAGCCGCCCCCACCCGGCGTAGGTGTCGGGCAGGCCGAAGCCCAGATAGTCCAGCGAGGTGAGCGAGAGCACCACCGCCGCGACGCTGAAGGGGACGAGGGTGACGATGATGCCCGTGAGGTTCGGCAGGATGTGGCGGAAGAGGATGTGCATGGGGCCTGCGCCCATGACGCGCGCGGCGGCTACGTAGTCGCGCGTTTTTTCCTTCATGGTGGCGGTGCGGATGAGGTAGGTCATGGGCATCCACCCGAAGAGGCAGAGCAGCCCGAGGATGAGCACGAAGCCGCGCAGCGCCTGCGGCACGAGGTCGGAAAGAATCATCACGACGAAGAGGAAGGGCAGCTGCGAGAGGATTTCGATGCCGCGCTGCACCACGAGGTCGAAGCGCCCGCCGAAGTAGCCCATGAGCATGCCCATGGTCAGCCCGATGGCGTAGATGATGGGCAGGTAGAGCAGGGCGGCCTTGATGTTGACTTGCAGACCGCCGTAGAGGTAGGCGAGGATGTCGGCGCCCTGGCTGTTGGTCCCCAGCAGGTGCCCGCCCGTCAGCGGCGGGGCGGGGTGGTAGTAGACGATGTGCAGGCGGCGCGGGTCGGACTGGGCGAGGAAGTCCGTCGGGTCGTCGGCATCGGCGTAGGTGCTGCTGCGCAGCTCGCCGGTTTCGTAGTGCGCGCTGTAGACCTCGCGGCGGTCGCGCGCCCAGCCGGTGGCCTGCCCGTCGGGCTTGCCGTTGCGGTAGCGCAGGCGCAGGTGCACCTGGCCGTCGGGGTAGAGCCGACAGGCCAGCCCGTTGTAGGGCTGCCCGTTGTTGCGGCAGAGCAGCTCGCCCCGCCATTCCAGCGGTTCGGTGGGGAAGGGGGCGACATCGGCCACCGGCTCGTAGGGAACGGGCGGCATGAGGACGAAGGAGGGGCGTCCGGGGCAGCCCTGCTCCTGCGCAAGAGCTCGGTAGTCGGTCTCGGCGCGTTCGTCATCGCCCATCAGGTCAAAGGTGGAGCCCGGCAGCACGGCGCGGGTGAAGGCGGGGAAGTACCAGCGCCCGTTGTATTCGACGGCGAGTGCGCGCTTGCCGACGATGCTTTGGTCCAGCCCCGCCAGAATCAGCAGCAGTCCCAGCAGGATGAGCGACCACTTGCCGCGGCGGATGGAGGCGAAGCGCTGCATGCGCTTGCGGTATTCGGGCGGCAGGCGCAGGCTGTCGCGGCTGCGCAGCAGGATGATGCAGCCGAGCAGCGCCAGCAGCGCCATGCACAGCCAGCCGAACCAGTGGCAGCGCCCGTCGGCCTCCAGCCAGGGGGTGTACCAGCCCGGGTATTGCAGGAACTCAAACTCGCGGCTCAGGGTGAAGGGCCAGGAGATGGTGGGCAGCAGCCAGCCGTGCAATTCCCCCAGCACGCCCAGCAGGGCGGCGAGAATGAGCAGCAGACCTGTGAGGTTCTTGGTCATTCGAATTTCACGCGGGGGTCGATGAGCGCTACCAGCATGTCCGAGAGCAGGTTGCCCACAATGATGAGGAAGGAACTGAGCAGCAGGGTGCCCATGATGAGCGAATAGTCCTTGTCCAGCAGTGCCTGGTAGCTGAGCATGCCGAAGCCTTGGATGTCGAACACGCGCTCGATGAGGATGGAGCCGCCCACCACGGCGCAGATGACGCTGCCCAGCGTGGAGGCGATGGGGATGAAGGAGTTGCGGAAGGCGTGCCGCCAGACGGCGCGGCGGAAGGAGACCCCCTTGGCGATGGCGGTGCGCATGTATTCGGCCGACATGTTCTCCAGGAGGTTGTTCTTCATCATCATGGTCATCATGGCGAAGGACGAGATGACATAGCAGCAGAGAGGCAGCACGGTGTGCCAGGCCAAATCGCGCAGCTGATCCTGCCGACTCATGCTTTCAAAGCCCGGGCTGACCAAACCGTAGAGCGGGAACCACTCCAGCCCCGCACCGAGGTAGACGAGCAGCACGGCACCCAGCGCGAAGCCCGGCACGGCGTAGCCCACGAAGAGCATGACGCTGGTGATGCTGTCGAACCAGCTGCGGTGGCGCAGCGCCTTGAGAACCCCCAGCGGCACGCTGACGGCGTAGGTGAGGATGGCACCGAGCAGACCGAAGTAGAGCGAGACGGGCAGGCGCTCGAGCATCATGTGCGAGACGGGTTGGTTGTACTTGTAGGAGCGTCCCAGCGAGCCCTCCAGCAGGCCGTCCAGGGCGCGCCGCTCGGCGACGACCCGCCAGCGGCGGCAGGCGGGGCTGCGCGCCAGGGCGGCCTCCTGTTTCGGGTCGCGGATGCCGCGGCGCTTGGCCACGCGGTGCGCGCGCGCCTCCGGGGATTCGATGCGCAGCCGCCAGTGCTCCTCCTGCATCCACGCGCGGGGCAGAAAGACGGCGTTCTCCCCGTCGCGCTGCACCTCCAGCAGCTCGGCATGACCGTCGGGCGCGGTGAGGGTGAGGCGCGCCGTGCCGCTGTCGTCGAACTCTGCCTTGGCGATTTCCACCGCGCGCGGCAGCAGCCCCAGCCATTGCAGGTAGGCCTTGCCCAGCGGCTCGTGCAGATTAAAAAGTTCTTCCAAACGCTCGATATCATCGTTGCTGATGCTCTCGCTGCCGCTGCCGATGGTCTTGTCGCCGCTGAGCGCGCCGATGGCCTGTTCCTGCAGCATGCGCTCCACCGGGCCGCCCGGCACCATGCGCGACAGGCAGAACACGAGGAAGGTGATTCCCAGCAGAGTGATGGGAATCATCAGCAGGCGCCTGAGCAGGTAGGAGCGCATAGATTTGCGCGCTATTGTATCGTTTTTGCCCTCCGATGGCAAGCAGGAAGAGCCGGCTGCTGCGCACTTCTGCCTTGTCAGGGCTGCCGCGCGGACGTATAATGCCGCCCATGGAATGGAATGACCGCTTGATGACGCTGATTCGCGAGTGCGCGGAGCGTTTGCTGTTGGCCCCCCGGGCGCAGTCGGAGGATTTTTTTCTGGCCGATGAGCGGGATTTTCTGGCGTCGATCGGCATGCTGCCCGCCACGATGTTGGCGCTGCTGCGCGAATACACGACGCAGGGGGCTCCCTCGCCCACAACGCTGTTGCTGGTGGTGGCGCAGCGCCGCGCCTTTTTCAAGACCTCGCAGCGCGGCATCTCCGGCACGGCGGCGGCGGTGAAGGCGACGGCTCTCCCGCCGGAGACGGAGGAGTTGCAGGGTATGCCCTACCTGCCTTACCTCATCCGCAAGGCAGAGGCGGTGTTGTTCGGTACGCTCGACCCGGAACTCTTTTTCCCTGATGCCAAGGATCGTCACTTCCTCCGGGAGAACGGGGCCATTCATCCGGCGGATTTTCTGGCGACGGTGGGGAGTGCCCGCGGCGATCGGCAGCGCGTGGTGACCTATGTGTTGCAGGCGCAGCGCGCGCAGCAGGAGGCTTCGGCCGCCGTCGCGCCGCCGCCGCCCGCTGCCGCCGCGACGCCCACTCAGGGCGAGCTGCCGCTGGACTGAGGCTTTTTTGCGGTTCCCGCTGCCGTTGACGAAACCCTCCGCCGCAACGCCCACTCAGGGCGAGCTGCCGCTGGGCTGAGGCTTTCTTGCGGTTCCCGCTGCTGCCTGCTCAATCCATCGTTTCGCTGTCCTCCCGGGGCGAGCTGCCGCCGGGTTGAGTTTTTTCGGAGCCCGCTGCCGCTGA
>JBJEVL010000026.1:0-4225 GCA_051884335.1 Akkermansia sp.
ATGAACACGAACACATATACCATCATCATCTACGGTCCGGGCTGCGCCCGCTGCGACGAGCTCCTGCAACGGGTGCAGCAGGTCACCAACAGCTTGCCCGGGGAGTGGGAGATCCGCAAGGTGACGGATGCGGCTCAGATGGCGGCAGCCGGTGTCTTCACCACCCCGGGCTTGGAACTGGATGGCCGTCTGCTCCTGACAGGCAAGGTGCCGGATCTGCTTACCCTTCGCAAGCTCCTGACAGAGAACGGAGTCGAAGAGTCGCAAACTTCTGCCCCGAGCTGCGCCTGCGGCTGCTCCTGCCGACGGAGAGCCAAGCGCCCGCTGTGGAAGCAGCTCGTGCTCTGGGCGAGCATCCTGTTGCTGCTCGTCGGCGGCGTACGCTTCTGCAACAGCCGCATCGGCCGACAGAATGCAGAATCCGCCCCGGCCGCTTCCGCCGCCACCCCGCTTCAGCTCGTCTATTACTGCTTCGGCTCCCGTTGTGCCACCTGCCTGCGCATGGAGCAATGGGCGCGGGAAGCCGTTGCAGCCGCCTTCGCTGATGAGTTGGCGAGGGGGGAGCTGAGTTTCCGCAGCGAGGAGGCCGATGACGCCAGTGTTGCCGCCTATGAGCTGAGCAGCCAATCTCTCCTGCTGCAACGCCGCACGGGAGAGTTCCGCAAGCTGGCGCGCATTTGGGAACTGAACCGCGACGAAAGCGCCTTCAAGAGCTATGTCACCGATGAAGTGAAGAGCTTCCTGCATCATGAATGAATCCATCCTCTTCGGTCTGGGCATCGTCTCCTCGCTGGCACCCTGCCCTCTGGCGACCAATATGGCCGCGCTGGGCTACCTGTCGCAGTACCTCGGCGAGCAGCGCAAGGCACTCCTCGGCGCGCTGCTCTACGCCGCCGGGCGCATGAGCGCCTACAGCCTGCTCGGCATCCTCCTGAGCACCGGCACGGCCGGCATCCCCGCCCTGTCCTGCGCCCTGCAAAAAGTCATGCCCTATGTCATGGGACCCCTGCTGATGCTCACCGGGCTGATCCTGCTGGAGGTGCTGACCCTGCCGGAGGTCTTGCAGCGAAGCGCTCCGCATCTGCGCACCGTGAATCGGCTGCTTCAACTACGTGGGGTGTGGGGAGCCTTCCCGCTCGGCCTGCTCTTCGCTCTGGCGCTGTGCCCCACCTCCGCAGCTCTGCTCTTCGGCAGCGCCTGGCCCCTGGCCACAAACTCCGCTCTGCCCGTCGCCATCGGCTTCGCCTGTTTCGGTCTGGGCTCTGCCTTGCCCATCATCATCGCCGCCCTCGGCATTTGTCTGGGCGCGGCGCACATCCACCCTCTGCTCCGCCATCTTCCCCGCCTGCGCCGAGCCATCACCACCCTCACCGGAATAGCACTTCTGGGAGGGGGTGCATGGCAGTGCATCGACACCCTCATCCTGAACCCCTGAATAATACCCATGCTTCAAGAAACAGCCGATTGGCTAACCTATGAGCTCATGCTGTTCGCCCCCGGCAGTGCAGCGGGCGACGCGGTCAGCTTCTTCCTCTACGACAGCGCCAAGGTGTTCCTGCTGCTCCTCGGCATCAGTTGGCTGGTGGGGCTGCTCAATGCCTATCTCCCGGTGGAGCAGCTCCGCACCTTCCTGATGCGGCACCGCCTCGGCGGCATGCAGTACCTGCTCGCTGCCGTCTTCGGCGCGCTAACGCCTTTCTGCTCCTGCTCCTCCATCCCCCTTTTCATCGGCCTGGTGCGCGGGGGTCTTCCGGTGGGGGTCACGCTGGCCTTCCTCATCAGCTCCCCGCTGGTCAACGAAATCGCCGTAGCCATGTTTATCGGCAGCTTCGGCGGGTACATCACCGGGCTCTATGTGCTCAGCGGCATCCTCCTCGGAACGCTCGGAGGCGCGCTGATGGCGCGCCTGCACCCCGAAACCATGCTCACCGAGTGGGCGCGCAACAGCCTGCGCAGCGCTGTCCCGCTCGGCAGTACAGAGCACACTCGCCGTCCCGATTGTCGGGCCATCACCGCCGACGCTCTCGGCATCGTGCGCAGTGTGGCCGTCTACATCGTGGTCGGCATCGCCGTGGGAGCGCTCATCCACGGCTATGTGCCCGCCGACTTCTTCTCCGGCATCCTAAGCGGAGCGGAGTCGTGGTCCGTCCCGGCGGGGGTGCTCTGCGGCATTCCCCTGTACGCCAACGCCGCCGGCATCGTCCCCATTTTGGAAGTGCTTGTCAACAAAGGTGTGCCGATCGGCACCGCCCTGTCCTTCATGATGGCCGTGGTCGGGCTCTCGCTCCCCGAAGCCATCCTGCTCAGCAAGGTCATGACCCACCGCCTTCTCGTCCTTTACTTCGGCTTCGTCGGCGGGCTCATCATCCTCTCCGGCTACCTCTTCAACCTGATCACCTGAGCCGCAGAACGATCCGCCGCCCCACACACGGACACGCAAGCCGTTTGCGAGTCGCGGCGAAGAGGAGCTGCTCCCCCGAGACCCGGCAACAACAAGGGCAATCGCAACATGCGATTGCCCTGAGAGCGGATGGGGTGGGATTCGAACCCACGGAGGGCGCAAACCCTCGGCGGATTTCAAGTCCGCTGCCTTAAACCACTCGACCACCCATCCGTTGTTTTGCCGACCTGTCGCCGACGGGGCTCATCCTAACCCGAACAGCGCGCGCAGGCAAGCCTATTTTGCGTGTACGCCCCGAATTGCGCCCCGCCGAAGCGACGAACAGGGCGGCGCCCCCCTCCGGAAGCACCGCCCTGCCCAAAAATCGCGCAAGCGCTGAGGCTTACTTCTCGCTCAGGGAGCCGATACCGGGCAGAATCTTGCCCTCCAGCAGCTCGAGGGAGGCGCCGCCGCCCGTGGAGCAGAACGAAAGCTTGTCTGCCACCTTGAACTTCTTGGCAGCCGTCACGGAATCGCCGCCGCCCACGATGGTGGTGGCGTTGCCCTCGGCGAGGCACTCGGCAATCGCCTTGGTGCCCTCGGCAAAGGCATCGAGCTCGAACACGCCCAGCGGACCGTTCCAGAGCACCGTCTTGGCGCTGCGGAGAATGGAGCAGAACTCCTCGACAGCCTTGTCGCCGATGTCGATGCCCATGCCGCCCTCGGGAACCTCGCCGCCCTCCGCCCAGGGAGCGGTGCAGTGCGTCTCGGCACCCTCCTCAAATTTGAAGGCGTAGCGCGTATCGGCGGGCAGGATGAACTTGACGCCCTTGGACTCGGCGTCGGCCAAAATGCTGTTGGCGAGGTCGAGCTTGTCGGCCTCAATCTTGGAGGCGCCGACCTTGTGCCCCTGAGCCGCCAGGAAGGTGTTGGCCATCGCGCCGCCGATGAGGAAAGTCTGGCTCTTCTCCATGAGCTTGGAGAGCACCTGAATCTTGTCCGAAACCTTGGCGCCGCCCATGATCACCACGAAAGGCTGCTCGGGGTTGGCCAGCTTGCCCTCCAGGTACTCGAGCTCGTGCTCGATGAGGAAGCCCATGGCGGACTTCTCGGCAAAATGAGTCACCCCCTCGGTCGAGGCGTGGGCGCGGTGCGCGGAACCGAACGCATCGTTGACGAAGAGCGTCGCGTCGCCCAACAGCGCCTTGGCAAACTCGGGATCGTTCTTCTTCTCCTTCTTGTCGAAGCGCACATTGTCCAGCAGCAGCACATCGCCGTCCTTGAGCGCCTTGCGCGCGGCGGTCGCAGCCTCACCGATGGTCTCGGGCACGAAGGCGACGGGCTGACCCAGATGCCCGGCCAGGCACTCGGCAGCAGCCTTCAGGGAGAACTCGGGCTGGTAGCCCGTGCCGTCCGGACGGCCGAGGTGGGAGCAAAGAACCACGCGCGCCCCGTTGCTGACAAGGTGCTTGATGGTGGGCAGCGCGGCAACGATGCGGGCATCGTTGGTGATGACGCCATCCTTCATGGGAACGTTGAAGTCCACGCGGACGAGGACTTCCTTACCGGCGACATCGAGGTCGCGAACAGTCAGTTTAGCCATAGTTGTATTAGGTTGAGAATGATGAGAGGGCTCGCGGCAAAGGCGGCACGCGGGTATGATAGCGGAAAAACGCGCGTCGTTCAAGGGAAAATATCTCCCTCGGGGCAGCTTCCGCCGCGCGGCGCGGCCGAGAAACACGCGCGCCCCGACGGCCGAGCGGCGGTCGGGGCGTCGGCGGGTGCGGCAGGGGCGCTCAATAGCTGCGCGCCCAGAGCACGCGGCGGGTCGCGGGGCCCCCCGTG